>JBCBDK010000166.1:0-7731 GCA_038529675.1 Actinomycetota bacterium | reverse complement strand
GATCTCCTGCCGGCCTGCGGCCAGTCCGTCCACGTGCACGACCGCCGCCTCGACCATCGCGAGGCGATCCGAGGCCGGCGTGATCGGCCGCGTCCCCTCCTTCTGCCACGGGACGTTGGCGACCATCAGGATGACGAGATCGAGGTCGAGCGCGTGGCGCACGTTGACCGCCGTGACGAGGTGGCCGACGTGAGGTGGATCGAACGTCCCCCCGAACACACCGATACGCCGTGTCCGACGCCCATCGGCGGCCACACGGGTGATCCCGTCATCGCCTTGACCGATCCCCTCGTGCACGGCGCGCCACCCTACGCCCGCCGGGTCCCGTCCGGGCAGCGAGGAGCGACGCGCGTCACGCCCTTACCGCCTGAAAGGGGGCTTGACACACCTGTTACTGTGAATCGTCCCCCAACACCCCCCATACCGGTTGTCGCCCGATTTCCCACCGGGAATCACACACCCGACGCTCGTCGCCTCGATCACGCCTCCGGCGGCCATCGCAGCACTGCCTGCCTGGCTCCCACCGACGTCCACGATCCGGCCGAGTGGCGCCGTGTGCCCGATGACACGCCAGCCAGCCGGAATCATCACGCCAACGATTGGTTGTACACAACATCATGAATGACTCCATCGGTCTGTACCTCAACGACATCGGCAAGGTGCCGCTGCTCACCGCCGAGGACGAGCGGGAGCTGTCGCGCGTCATCGAGAAGGGTCGCGAAGCCCAGGAACAGCTCGACGCCGGCAAGCGCGGCGTCGCACTGAAGCGTGACGTCGCCAAGGCCGCCAAGGCCAAGGACCGATTCATCCGCTCGAATCTGCGCCTCGTGGTGAGCATCGCTCGCCGCTATCCCCTCCCCCAGGGCATGGACCTTCTCGACCTCATCCAGGAGGGCAACCTCGGCCTCGAGCATGCGGTCGACAAGTTCGACTGGCGTCGTGGGTTCAAGTTCTCCACCTACGCCACCTTCTGGATCCGCCAGGCCATCGGCCGTGCGCTCGACCAGAAGGCCAGCCTCATCCGCATCCCGGGTGATCGCTCGGCGAGCCTCCGCGCCGCCCTGCGCCAGGCCTCGGGCGACGGCGAAACGCTCGACCCCCAGAACGCCGAACTGCACCGGCTCACCACGCCGGTCAGCCTCGACAAGACCGTCGGCGACGACGGCGACGCAACGCTCGGCGATCTGATGGCCAACGGCGACGACACGCCCGAAGAGTCCGTCATGCAGCTCGTGGAGAGCGACCTGCTCGATGAACTCCTCGGCACGCTCGACGCTCGTGCCCGTTTCGCCGTCGAAGCCCGCTTCGGCCTCGTCGACGGTGAGCGCAAGAGCTTCCGTGAGGTCGGCGAGCAGCTCGGTGTCACCGCCGAGGCAGCACGCCGCCTGGTCAGCCGCGCCGTCGCTGGCCTCCGCGACGACGCCGAACGGATCTTGGCGGTCTGAGCTTCCGTCTCGCTGCGTTGCCGTCGCCCGTCGTTGCCGGCAGGCAACTCCGGCTCCGGCGCCTTGCGACACGAAACCTCAGCCACCAAGATCGTCCCTTGAATTGACTCGAAGCGGTCGGGCCCTCGGGCTCGGCCGCTTCGGTCGTTGTCGGGTCGGATATCCGTACCACGGCGGCGGAGGGTGCACCGATAGCCTGCGGTCATGGCAGGACGTGAGCCCTGGACGCCGTCGACCTGGCGGGACCGACCCGTCGGTCAGCAGCCCCGATGGCCCGACGAAGGCGCACTCGAGACCTCGCTGAAGACGATCGGCGCACTCCCGCCGCTGATCTTCGCCGAGGAGGCCCGTTCGCTGCAGGCCGAACTCGGCAAGGTTGCCGCCGGCAACGCCTTCCTGCTCCAGGCCGGCGACTGCGCCGAGAGCTTCGAAGAGTTCTCCGCCGACAACATCCGCGAGAAGCTCCGCGTCATCCTGCAGATGGCGATCATCCTCACCTACTCGGTCGGTGTACCGACGGTGAAGGTCGGGCGGATGGCCGGCCAGTTCGCCAAGCCCCGGTCGTCCGACACCGAGCTGGTCGGCGACGCCGAGATCCCGTCGTTCCGCGGTCACATCGTCAACGACGCCACCACCACCGAAGCGGCTCGCACGCCGAACCCCGATCGCCTCGTGCAGGCGTACCACCAGTCGGCGTCGACGCTGAACCTGCTGCGCGCCTTCACCAAGGGCGGCTTCGCCGACCTCTCCCGCGTGCACTCGTGGACGCAGGAATTCGTCGCCGCGAGCCCGCAGGGTCGGCGCTACGAACAGCTCGCCTCCGAGATCGACCGGGCACTCGCCTTCATGCGCGCCTGCGGCATCGAGACCGAGCAGAACGCCAACCTGTCCGAGGTCGACGTCTACACCTCACACGAGGCGCTCCTCCTCGGCTACGAGGAGGCGCTCACCCGCAAGGACTCGCTCACCGGCAACTGGTACGACTGCTCGGCCCACATGCTCTGGATCGGCGAGCGCACCCGCGAACTCGACGGCGCACACGTCGAGTACCTGCGCGGCGTGGGGAACCCGATCGGCTGCAAGGTCGGGCCGTCGACCGAGGCCGACTACCTGATCGAGCTGTGCGAGCTGCTCAACCCGTCGCGCATCCCCGGTCGCCTCACGCTCATCAGCCGCATGGGCCACGACCAGATCGAAGACGGCCTGCGGCCGCTGCTGCGCGCCGTCAGCGACGCCGGCCATCCGGTCGTGTGGGCATGTGACCCGATGCACGGCAACACCTTCACCGCCCCGAACGGCCGAAAGACCCGCCACTTCGACGACGTGCTCGCCGAGATCAGCGGCTTCGTCCGAGCACATCGAGCAGAGGGCACCTGGCCCGGTGGCATCCACGTCGAGCTGACCGGCGACGACGTCACCGAGTGCCTGGGCGGTGGCGAGGAGTTGCTCGACACCCAGCTCGACGACCGGTACGAAACGGTCTGCGACCCTCGGCTCAACGGCAAGCAGAGCGTCGACCTGGCGTTCCGGGTCGCCGAACTCGTCCGCGACTTCACCTGAGTCGGGAGCCACGGCGACGAGGGCGTGACCGACGTGCGAGCGCTCGAGCTGACCTCCGCCTGGCCGGTTCCGAACGTGGCCGCCGCGGTCGTCGCCGGCGACCGACGCCTCGACTCGATCGGCCCGATCGACCAGCGCTTCCGTCTCGCCTCGATCTCCAAGCCGATGACGGCGTGGGCGGTGCTCGTGGCCGTCGAGGAAGGCATCGTCAGCCTTGACGATCCGTACGAGGCCGACGACCCGACCCGCACGCTCCGTCACCTGCTCGCCCACGCCGCCGGGTTCGGCGTCGACACGGCGGCCCCGATCGTCGCCGCCGAACGCAAGCGGATCTACTCCAACTCCGGGATCGAGCTCGCCGCGCGTCTCGTCGAGGCCGCGTCGGGCATGGCGTTCGCCGACTATCTCCGCGAGGCCGTGTTCGAGCCGCTCGGCATGGCGGACTCGGCGCTCGACGGTTCGCCGGCCCATCAGGTCTGGTCCACCGTCGACGACGTCGCCCGGTTCACCGCCGAGGTGACCGCTCCACGTCTGCTGTCGGCGTCGACATCCGACGACGCGCGCCGCATCCAATATCCGGCGCTCGGGGGTATCGTTCCCGGCGTGGGTCGTTTCGGCACGTCCCCGTGGGGACTGGGGTTCGAGATTCGCGGCAACAAGCAGCCGCACTGGACCGGCACGCGCAACTCGCCCGGCACCCACGGCCACTTCGGGGGAAGCGGCACCATGGCGTGGATCGATCCGGCAGCCACCGCCGACGATCGGCCGATCGCACTGATCGCGCTGACCGACCGCCCCTTCGAGCAGTGGGCGGACGACGCGCTCCGCCTCTGGCCAGCGCTGTCCGATGCCGTCCTCGACGAGTTCGCCGCCCCAGCGGCGACAGGAGCACCCGGGGCCGGCTGATGACCATGTATCGCCACGGGGACCGCATCCGGTACGAGACCACCGGCGACGACGGTTTCCCGCTCGTGCGGTACGGATTCGTCGGCGGCGTCGCGGACGACGGTGGCCCCGTGGTGGTGATGCTCGACGGCGAACTCGGCGGCGACGTCGTCGAGATCGCAGCGATCGAACCGGTCCACATCTGCAACGTCACGCTCCGCCTCGAGGGCGCCGACCTCCTCGACGATCCCGGACTCCGTCAGGGGCTCGTGCCGCTGTGGCAGGGCGAGGCCGAGGAGGCCGGCATCCAGATCGGGGCGCTGCACCCGATCGGCACCGGCGTGCGCGACTCCAGCGAGGGCTACGCGCTGGCCGAGTTGTCGAGCGGCGGCGAGCAGTACGTCCTGCGTGCGACCCGCTGCTCATCGGGCTCCGACGCGATCAGCGTCCACGCCGACCGCCCCAACCGCTGGGAGATCCTGTAGCCAGTGGCGAGCGACGTGATCGATGTGTGGATGCAGCACCCGACGCTGCGTCACAGCCAGCACGAGATGTTCGAGTCACTCCGACGCTGGATGGGGATGGAGATGCCGACCGAGGCACTCCCGCTCGAGCTGACCATCGCGATGATGGACGAGGGTGGTGTCTCGATCGGTCTGACGGCCGCCTGGTACGGCCCGGCCGGCGATCTGATCAGCAACGAGGAGGTGGCCGGCTACCTGGCCGAGCAACCGGACCGGCTCCGTGGGCTCGCCGGCGCCGACCTCCGGCGGCCGATGGAAGCAGTGCGGGAGCTGCGTGACCGCGTCGCCGAGGGATTCGTCGGGCTCCGCCTCGTGCCGTGGCTCTGGGAGCTCCCGCCGACCGATCGGCGCTACTACCCGCTGTACACGGCGTGCGTGGACCTCGGCGTCCCGTTTTGCACCCAGGTCGGCCACACGGGTCCACTACGACCCTCGGAGACGGGTCGCCCGATCCCCTACATCGACCAGGTGGCGATCGACTTCCCTGAGCTGGTGATCGTGTGCGGCCATATCGGGTATCCGTGGACGACCGAGATGATCGCCGTCGCCGACAAGCATCCGAACGTGTACATCGACACCTCGGCCTACACGGCGAACCGCTACCCCACCGAGCTCGTGGACTACCTGAAGGGTCGGGGTCGGGAGAAGGTCATGTTCGGGACGAACTATCCGATGATCATGCCCTCACGAGCACTCCGCAACCTCGACTCGCTCGGCCTCGACGACGACGTCAGGACGGCTTTCCTCAGCGGCACCGCCCGACGAGTCTTCAACCTCTGACGACCCGAACCACCCACCGCCGCTCGACGTGACGAAGGCGAGTGATCAGCTCAGCTGAGGCGTTCGATGATCATGGCCATGCCCTGACCACCACCGACGCACATCGACTCCATGCCGATCGTCTTGTCCTCGCTCTGGAGGTTGTTGATGAGGCTGGTCATGATGCGGGCACCGGTCATGCCGAACGGGTGACCGACCGCGATCGCACCGCCGTTGACGTTGAGCTTGTCCTCCGGGATGTTCAGGTGGCGCGCCGACGGGATGACCTGGGCAGCGAACGCCTCGTTGATCTCGACGAGATCGATGTCGTCGATGCTCATGCCGGCGCGGGCCATCGCCTGGCGGCATGCCTCGATCGGGCCGGGGCCCATGATCTCGGGGTTCAGGCCGGTCACACCGGAGGCGATGATCCGCGCCAGCGGCGTGAGCCCGAGGTCCTTCGCCTTGGTGTCGCTCATGACCATGACCGCAGCGGCCCCGTCGTTGAGCGGGCAGGCATTGCCGGCCGTGATCGTGCCATCGGGACGGAAGACCGGCTTGAGCTGGCTCACCTTCTCGAGCGTGGTACCCGGACGCGGGCCGTCGTCGTTGGACACGACCGTGCCGTCAGGCAGGGTGAGCGGCGTGATCTCGTTCTCCCAGTGACCCCGCTCGAGTGCGGCGACGGCTCGGTTCTGACTGAGGACCCCCCATGCGTCCTGGTCCTCGCGGGACACGTTCTCGTACTGGGCGACGTTCTCGGCGGTCTGCCCCATCGCGATGTAGAAGTCGGGCAGCCCTTCGGGCGCCTCCCAGGTCGGCGCGCCACCCTCGGCCCGCTCGGCGGTGCGCTTGCCGGCATCGGCGAACACCGGGTTCGGTGCGGTGTCGGAGGCACCCGACCCGTAGCGGCTGACGGCCTCGACGCCGGCCGAGATGAAGCAGTCGCCCTCGCCGGCCTTGATGGCATGCGCAGCCATGCGGATGGTCTGCAGCGACGACGAGCAATAGCGATTGACGGTCACGCCCGGCACGTCGTCGAGACCGGCGAGACCGGCGACGATGCGGCCGAGATTGAAGCCGGCCTCGCCAGCGGGCTGGCCGCAGCCCATGATGAGGTCCTCGACGTCGCTCGCCTGGACCTCGGGCACCTTCTCCATCAGTGCGGTGACGATCTGGGCCGACATGTCGTCGGGTCGAAGATCCACCAGGGAGCCCTTGACGGCACGCCCGATCGGGCTGCGGGCGGTCGCGACGATCACTGCTTCGGTCATGCGGCGAGCCTAGTTACCGACCGGTAGGTCGACCAACAGGGCGAACGCGTCCGAATCGAAGCGTCGGGTACCACCTTCGTGGCGGTCGGGCGACACCGCCCGAGTGGAGTCAGCTGCCGGGAGGAGGCGGCAGCGACACTCCGGTCGACACCGCGGGCGGCGGCATCGTCGCCACCGAGGAGGCGGCTGCGAACGGCTCGGCGACGGGCGCCGTGAACGGCCGGTTGGCGGGCGCAAGGGCGGCCAACTCGTCGGAGGCCTCCGGCGATGGTGCCCCGCTCGACAGCGACCCGGCACCGGTCTGCATCGCTCGGCCGAGCGCTTCGATCGCGCGGTCGACCGCACCAGCGACGTCGTCGGACGGGCCGGAGGCGACGCCGATCGAGATCGTCACGGAGAGCGACGACAGCAGCGGCATCTTCTCGACGTTGACGCGGATCCGGTCGGCGACCGTGACCGCGTCGGTGTCGTTCGTGGAGGGCAGCAACACGCAGAAGCTGGAGCGAGCGTGGCGGTAGACGACGTCGGTCGTGCGCACCGTCGCCATGATCACCCAGGCGACCCGCTCGAGCACCTGGTCGGGATCGGCGGCGCCCTTCTTGCCGGTGTACTGCGCGAAGTCGTCGACGTCGATCATCAATGTGGACGTCGGCTGGTCACTCACGAGGCCGGTCGAGATGTCCCGATCGAGCTGACGGCGATTGAAGGTACCCGTCACGCTGTCGACGATGACGGCGTCGTCCGTCTTCCTGAACCGCCGGAAAAAGCTCATGTCATGGCATCGTCACCACACACCGCCAACTTGAGGAATCCCCGAGGTTCAGGGTCGTGACGACGGTCGACATCAGCGTGTGTCGACGTGGCGACGGTCGACGTCAGCGTGTGTCGACGTGGCGACGGTCGACTCAGCGTGTGTCGACGTGGCGACGGTCGACTCAGCGTGTGTCGACGTGACAACGGTCGACTCAGCGTGTGTCGACGATGCGGAACGCCTCCGCGCTCGCGCCGGCAGGGAGGCCGTGGTCGGCCGCGATCGATTCCCACCAGGTCCGCACCCGCTCCTCGGTCGCATCCGGGTCGACGTGCTGGCTCCGGTGGCACATCAGCGCACGGATCTTGCGCTCCAGGTTGGCGGTGATGTCGATCGCTGCGTCCGCCTCGGCTCCGAGGGTGATCCACACCTCGCTCACCGCCCAGTCGGCGAGGTCGGCACATGCAGTTCCCGGGAACGCGAACGGATTTCGGGCGTCGGGGTACACCGCGCACATGGTGGCACCATGTGCG
>JBCBDK010000165.1:0-7782 GCA_038529675.1 Actinomycetota bacterium | reverse complement strand
AAGTCGGTCATCGCAGCGAGGTGCGACGGTCGACTTCACGCGTGCACAGCGTCACGTGTCGCTGGACTCTTCGGCATGATGGGGAAATGGCCTCCCCCGCCAGTGCTCCTCCGCCCGCCCTCACGACCAGCACGGGGTCCGATGCGTCGCCCGACCGGTCCTGGGCGGCATTCAGCGAGCGGGGGCCGTGGGTCCTCGATCGCGCCGAGATCCGTTGGCGCGAGCTCGCCGACACGCTGCGGCGACGTGCACAGGCGGAGGTCCCGGGGCTGACCACCCCGTCGACCCTCCCACCCGGTGCTCGCGTCGTGTCCGTGGCCGGCCGGCTCGCCGGTGCGGTCGGCGGTTGGCTGATCAAGAAGCGGCTCGGCTCGCTCGACGACCCGTCGGCGCGCCGTGCCGACATCTCCAGACGGTTGCGCGAGGCAGCCGAGACACTCGGACCGACGTACATCAAGCTCGGCCAGATCATCTCCTCGGGCGAAGGGCTGTTCCCCTCCGAACTCGTCGAGGAGTTCAAGAAGTGCCGCGACCAGGTGCCGGCCGAACCGTTCGACATCGTCCGCCGGACCGTCGAAGCGGATCTCGGCGCCCGACTCGAGGATGTGTTCGAGTGGTTCGATACCGACGCACTCGCCGCCGCCTCGATCGCGCAGGTCCATGCAGCGCGGTTGCGGACCGGTGAAGAGGTCGTCGTCAAGGTGCAGCGTCCCGCAGTGGCGGAGTTGGTGCGCAAAGACCTCCGGGTGATGGCATGGCTCGCACCGCATCTCGTCGGGCGGATTCCCGTCTCGGCGCTCGCCAACCCGCCTGCGTTGGTCGAGTTGTTCGCCGAGACGATCGTCGAGGAGCTCGACTTCCGGACCGAGGCCGCGAACATGCTCGACGTTGCGGCGATGCTCCACGACCTTGAGCAGGACCGCTACGTCGTGCCACGTCCGCACCCAACCCTCGTCACCCGGCGGGTGCTCGTGATGGAGCGCTTCCACGGCTTCAACTTCGACGACGTGGCCGGGATGCAGGACGCCGGGATCGACACCGAAGACGTCGTCCGCACCGCGATGATCGCGTTCATGGAAGGCGCCGTCGTCGAGGGCGTGTTCCACGGCGACCTCCACGGCGGCAACCTGATGGTGCTCGACGACGGACGGACGGCGCTGCTCGACTACGGCATCGTCGGGCGGCTCACCGGCGCGCGTCGCAACGCCTTCCTCCGCCTGATGCTCGGCGCGACGACCAACGACGTGAAGGGACAGATGGCAGCGCTGCGCGACCTCGGCGCACTGCCGCTCGACACCGACCTCGACGCCGTGATCACCGACCTCCGCCTCGATCAGGAGGTGATCGACCCGACGACGCTCACCGGCGAGGAGATGGTCGCCGAGGTGCAACGGGTCGTGAAGGCGATGCTCGGCTATGGCGCCAAGCTGCCGAAGGAGCTGATGCTGTACGTGAAGAACCTGGTGTTCCTCGACGGTGCGATCGCCCGACTCGCCCCCGAGCTCGATCTGATCGGTGAGGTGGCGACGATCTCGATGCTGTTCGCACAGAAGCACGGAGAGCGCCTCGGTCGTGAACTCGGCGTCGATCCGAATGCCGTGGAGTTCGACATGGACGGGGTGAAGGCGTCGATGGGCCTCGACCCGAGCGTGAACCGGCTCACGTACCGCGAGCTGCAGGAGCGACGAGCCCTGATCCAGAAACGTATGGCCGACCACGTCGAGACGCGCAAGTAGGCGTTCTCCGACCACGCACGCCGCTCTCCGCGCAGGCGTCGTCCGGCATCCGGACAGAGCCCGCGTCGCAGGTTCGTCGCGGGGCCGGTTGCTCAGTCGAGTACAGCGTCGATGGTGTCACGTTCCCAGTTGCCGTGCATGGTTGCTG
Organism: Actinomycetota bacterium; assembly: GCA_038529675.1. Taxonomy (GTDB): domain Bacteria; phylum Actinomycetota; class Acidimicrobiia; order Acidimicrobiales; family Ilumatobacteraceae; genus Ilumatobacter_A. The sequence goes on along the minus strand of JBCBDK010000165.1, from coordinate 5,898 downwards.
GGAGGTCGGCACGCTCGAACCAATCTGCACGGATGTCGCCGTCAGGTTCACCGGACGCGACGACCCTGTAGTCGAAGGAAAGGTGCCATCCTCGGCGTCCGCGAAAGGACTGAACTCGTGCCAACTCGATCGACTCGACGTCGAGACTGCCGATTTCGTCGATGGCGATGGTTGCTGCCTCGTCGGGGTGTTGGTAGTTGTCGAGTTCGTGGGCTGGCAGCCACCAGCGGACCTCGGCATCGGGCGCGTCGATCTCGCCGGTTGGGTCATAGCGGGCCAGCAGAACGCGGCCGTCGTGGTCGTGCACGACGAGGTTGGCGATGAGCTGGATTTCAGGGCGCTCGGACATGTGGTTCCTTGTCGGGGTTAGGTGGTCGTGCGGTGGTCGAGGCGTGCGAGCCATTCGAGTTCGGCGTGCACGAGGGCCTGGTTGCGGTCGACGAGCGCACCCGAAGGTGCTGCGGTTCGGTGAACGTCGATGTGGTCGCCGAGTTCGCGGAGCCTCTTGGTGCGTGCGGCGAGGGCTTCGGTGACTGCTGTTGGGTCCAGGTCGCCTTGCGCTGCAAGTGCGACGTCGATCGGTGCGACGGGCAGTGCGGGTGTGCGTAGGGCGTCGATCAGCAGTTGGCGGTAGTGGCGTTTGCCGGCGGCCGTGATGCGATAGCGGGTTCGCTGTGGCCGGTTGCCTTCTTGCTCTGTGCCGACGATCCGTGTGTGGCCGTGCTTGGTGAGCGTGCGCAGCGCCGAGTAGATCGATCCGTCTTCGAGTTCGAACCAGAAGCGCATCCCTTGGTCGGTGAGGGCCTTCTTGATCTCGTAGCCCGTGAGGGGTCGCTCGGCGAGGAGCCACAGGATGAGAAGACGAGTCACGTTGAATACTCAAGCTTGAGTATTCCGAGCTGTCAAGTAGGGTGTCGCTGTCGGACGCCAGTTGCGATCGCGGGGTCACCAACAAGGCGACCAGCCGCACACCGGCGCCGCGCTCGCCAGCTCGGCGACGACGACGACCACGCTCGGCTTCGCCGTGTTGCTCTTCGGCTCGATCCTGCCGTTCCGGCGGCTCGGGCTGGTGACGATGTTCGCGACGACCCTGTCGTCGCTGGCCGTCATCTTCGTGCTGCTCGCGTCGCTCGTCCTCTACGGCTGCCGCAACGTCACCCCGCCCGCCGACGACGCCGAAAACGCCGAGACGACCACCGACGCACTCACCCCCGTCTGACCATCCGAAGTGTGAGCCCTCGAGGGCATAGCCGGCTCTGACCGTGCACCGTTGAGCTCGGGAAGGTGTGTGCGGAGATGTACTTATTGACCTCGTGGCGAGCTCGGCTACAGCGCGAGGTGCAGGCGAAGTGCTTCGTCCAGCTCGGTGATGAGGTGCCGGTCGAGGGCGGCGATCCGGGCCCCGACTCGCTCGACGTCCACGGAGCGGACCTGTTCGGCCTGCGCCTTGGAGTCTCGGTCGAGTCCGGTCACTGCAGCGTCAAGAAGAACTTGAAACGGGTAGACCGTCGTCACGTTCGACGTCACCGGAACGACGGTGACGACGCCGCGGCCGAGTCGCTCTGCCGTCGTGTTCGCTCCGCCGTTGCTCACGATCACTGCGGGTCGACGCTTGTCGGCCTGGGACCCGCGAGTCGGATCGAGGTCGATGAGCCGGATCTCGCCTCGCCTCATCGACCCATTCCGTCGCCTGCAGTGGTCTCCCAGAGATCGCTCTCGCCATCCGCCGCCCAGTCGGCCCAGGCGTCCTCGTAGGCAGCGCCGAGGCCGGACGCTCGAAGCAGCTGGACCACCTTGTGCACCGCCGCCGACCGGGACGGCATCCCATGATCGGCGGTGTACCGGTCGAGGAAGTCGACGTCCTCGTCCGGTAGCGAGATGCTGAGCTTCACACCGCATTCCTGCCATCGGTAGTACAGGGGTGGGACAGCACCCTCCGGGCGCCCGCGGAACGCCGATCGGTCAGCCGCCGTAGTGGGCGGCGTCGACCTGGCCGGCTCGCATCTCATCGACTGCGCGCTGCGCGTCGGTGATCGCACGTTCGAGCGCCGATGCGGCCGCCTCGGGGTCGGCGGACCAGTCGAGATCGTCGACGAGCGCGGTGAGGCGGTCAGCGGATCGCCAGGCGGCGAAGCGGGCCCACTCGGCGTAGAGCGCGACGGGGTCGTCGACACCGATGAGGTCCGCCGACCGGCTCTGTTCGTCCCGGGTCGTGTCGAGCGCGACATAGCCGTTGACCATCGAGATCCGCTCGCACCGCTCGGTGAGCGGGGCCGCCCGATGGACGACCATGTCGCCGTGCAACGCGATCGCGTGGCCCGGTCCGGCGACTTCGGGAACGACGACCCGATCGGGCGGCGGCGTTCGCCCCGCCTCGGCGAGCTCGGCCGCCTCGTGTTTCGTGCCGTGGAACCACTCGAAGCGTCCACCGGCGACGGTCGCCGGATCGGTGACCGAGATGACGATGTCGAGCGGCAGGGTGTCGTGGTGCCACTTGTCGATCGACCTGCCGATCGTCGACGGCGAGTAGTTGAGGTGCCCGAGGTGGAGCGGCATCGCGTGTGGGGCGATCTCGGTGCCGTAGATCGCCGAGAGGTGACCGGTCAGCTCGGGGCTCAGACACAGGTCGCGCAGCCAGCGGGATCGATAGCAACCGCCACGCACCATCCGCTCGATGCGATCGGCGGCCGGCTTGACGAACTCCTCGAGCCGCCGAGCGGTCTCGAGCAGCACGCGTGCGCCCTCATCGGTCAGCACCCGGAACGGGCTCGACGCAGCGACCGGCGTCGCCTTCGTGGCGATCTCCTCGTCGTCGTAGCCGAGGTCGGCGAGCATGACCACCTCGGCCGGGGCCTCGAGTGCGAGGTGCCGGTCCGGATCGAAGACCGGCTCGTCGCCCAGCCATTCGTAGCCGGGCGGCGGGGCGCAGGGAAAGGGAACGGCGACGCCCATCTCAGACGACGGTACCGCCGATGGTGAGCCGACCGCAGCATCGCTCGCGGTACGTCAGTGGCCGTCCGGATCCGCGAGCAGGCGGCCGACCGCCTGTTCGACCTCGTCATCGGGCGGGCCACTCGCGAGGAGTCCGACGCCGCGTCGCCTCGCCGGGCGGAGCGCGAGGAACGAGGTGGAGCCGCCCGTGGCGCCGTTGTGCCACAGCACCGGATCGGGGTCCTCGCCGATGACGTGCCATCCGAGGGCGATGCCGGCGCGCGCTGCGACGCGATGGCGAGTGGTCGTCGCTTCGACGACGGCACGATGGAGTTCGTGCGTCGGGTCAGCGTGGGCGCGCAGCGTGGCGGCGGCGAACGCTGCCAGCCCGTGCGCCGAGCCGGACGCACCTCCTGCGGGCGCGTACCCACCCATCGTCCACCATGGCACCTCGCGACCACGCCGTGAGCGGGCCGGCGCACGTTCGCGGCCCTCGGGTGCGCGATCGGGCCAGATCTCGATGCCGGGATCGAGCCGGCGAAGTGTGTCATCGACGAGTTCACCCCAGGTGGTCGTGCCCTTCGCGATCGCATGGCCGAGCAGGGCGTACCCGAAGTTGGAGTACTCGTAGACCCGCTTCGCGACCGGCATTCCGGTCTCGACCCAGGAACGGAGATCTATGAGCACCGACTCGGCGGTCGTGTCGCGGTACGGGTCGCGCGGATCCGCTCGGAGCAGGCGGTCGGGCAGCCGCGGCAGGCCGCCGTGATGCGTCGCCAGGTCGTCGAGCGACACGGGTCGACCCTCGACCTCGATCTCCTCGGACCAGCCGAGCGTCGCCGCCACCGAGTCCGAGCAATCGAGCCCGGATACGGCGAGCCCCATCGCAGTGAACAGCTTCGTGATCGAGCCGAGTTCGGCGACGCTGTCCGGCGATGAGTCCTGGACGACGAGCCAGTCCGGGACACCGTCGTCGACGCGGAACACGACCGCACGCTGACGAGCCAACCGGCGGCGGATCCGGTCGAGGGGGTCGGACGACGACCTGCGCAGGAGTCTCATCGTCTTGCGTCCACACGTCGCTCGACCACGTCGACCACGTGGTCAGTCTGGACGGTTCCGCCACCCGCCGCCCGTCGCGGCAGCGGGTGGCCACCGGAATCCGGTCCTATCCTGCCGCACGTGCGTCTGGTCGTGGCTCGATGTTCTGTTGACTACGCAGGTCGGCTCGACGCCCACCTGCCCGAGGCCAACCGTCTGATCATGGTCAAGGCCGATGGGTGCGTTGCGATCCACGCCGACGGCGGCGCGTACAAGCCGCTCAACTGGATGAACGCCCCCAACACCCTCGTCGAGCACCCGGTGGATGGCGACGAGCCGGCGCGTTGGGTCATCACCAATCCGAAGAAGGAGACGCTGACGATCACGCTCCACGAGGTGTTGAGCGAGGTCGACGCGGAACTGGGCGATGATCCCGGGCTCCAGAAGGACGGTGTCGAGGCGCACCTCCAGGAGCTGCTCGCCGCGACGCCGAACGCGATCGAGGACGGGCTCACCCTGGTGCGCCGCGAGTACCCGACCGCGATCGGCCCGATCGACCTGGTGTGCCGCGACGAGCAGGATCAGGTCGTCGCGGTCGAGGTGAAGCGGCGCGGGGAGATCGACGGCGTCGAGCAGCTCACCCGGTACATCGAGCGACTACACCTCGACTCGTCGCTCGGCGAGGTGCGCGGCGTCTTCGTCGCCCAGTCGATCAAGCCGCAGGCGAAGGTGTTGGCCGAAGCTCGCGGCTTCCGATGGGTCGAGGTCGACTACGACGAACTCCGCGGACTCGAACCCGACGACCTTCGACTTTTCTGACCATCTCAGAGCGCAACTGGTCGAGGCCGGCGACCGGTCAGCAGCTGCGACCGGCGTACGCCGGACGGGCGAGGATCTGGTACGTCGTGTCACCCTCGGTGAAGAACGTGAGCTGGTTCGCAGACTCCAGTACCCGACCGACCGCATCGCGACCGACCTCGGTGCAGGAGGACGTCGCTGCGAGCACGACCCCGGACTCGGCAGGCCAGTCGAGCACGGTCGGTTCGGGCTCGAAGCCCGAGACGTCGTCGATCGGTTCCGCGATCAGCTGGTAGGCCTCGGGCGTCCATGGCTCCTCGGGGCCGAGCGCATCTTCGCCGACGATCGACGCCAGGTCGCTCAGCCGTTCCATCGCGGCGGCGAGTGCGATGCGCTCGGCCGACTGCTCGGTCGGTTGGTCACTCGGCTCGTCGGTGTGACCGGGTGCGAGGTCGAGCGCGTACGCCTCGTGACGGAACTCGCGGTCGGCAGTCCGCACGACCACGGTGGCGGTCGCAGCGTCGGCGATGAGCGAGTCCTCGTCGTACGCCACGTTCGCCAGCAGGCCGGCGTCGTCCAGTGCTGCGAGCAACCGTTCGATGCCCTCGGGGGTGATGGTCCGCACCGTGTGCTGCGGCAGGAGCGGCCCGGGGAAGATCGCGGCGACCGCGGCCGGGGTGATGACGCGACCGTCTGCGGTCACGAGCAGGTTCGGCGCACGCTGGAACGCGATCTCGCGCATCGTGAAGCCGCCGTACCACCCCATCTCGAGGATGGCGCCATCGGCGGCCGGGACGATGTCACCGTCGGTCGGCGGCGCGTCCGTCCCATCCGGGACCGTCGGATCGGCGGGAGCGGTCGGATCCGTCGGATCGGTCGGCTGATCGACCGGGTCGATTGTGTCCGTCGGCGGCGACCCGTCGTCGGAGTCGGAGCCGCACGCCGCGACCACCATGGCAGCGACAGGCAACCCGATCGCCGCGGCGAGCAGCCGACGGCGGGCGATCGGGCGGTGCGGGCGACTGCTGGTGAGGGACGGGCGGGGAGTGTCGGAGGGGGTCATGAGGGTTGGACGAACGCACTCGGCAGGCGGCAATGGGACACTGCTTTGCAGGAGATTGACAAATT
>JBCBDK010000164.1:687-7794 GCA_038529675.1 Actinomycetota bacterium | reverse complement strand
TGACGACGAGCGCGACCGATGCGTCGGGCACCTTGTGCATGTCGCGGGCGTCGCCACCTCGCCGCCGTACTTCGCCGGCAAGGAGTACGAGACCGCACTCGGCGAGGGGCACGTCCCCGGCGACTACGTCGAGTACCTCGAGATGCTCCGCGACGTGTTCGCCGAGTGCGCGCGCACCCTCGAGCCCGGCGGACGCATCGTCGTCAACGTCGCCAACCTCGGCCGCCGCCCGTATCGGAGCCTCGCCGCGGACGTCACCACGATCCTCCAGGACGACCTCCGGCTCCTTCTGCGTGGTGAGGTGATCTGGCAGAAGCAGCGCGGCGCGAGCGGCTCGTGCGCGTGGGGGTCGTACCAGTCGCCGGCCAATCCGGTGCTGCGCGACACGACCGAACGTCTGATCATCGCGAGCAAGGGCCGGTTCGACCGCGTCGGCAGCGGCACCGACGGCGTGGCGACCGTGCCCGGCGACGAGTTCATGGAGGCGACGCTCGACGTCTGGGAGCTCCCGGCCGAGAGCGCCACTCGAGTCGGTCACCCGGCGCCGTTCCCCGTCGCGCTGGTCGAGCGCTGCCTGCATCTGTTCACCTACGAGGGCGACGTCGTGCTCGACCCGTTCATGGGGTCGGGGAGCACGGCGGTCGCAGCGAAGCGCACCGGACGCCACTTCGTGGGGTACGACACCGATCGCGAGTACGTGAAGGCGGCCAAGGAGCGGATCAGGTCGATGGCGCCGGCCGAACTGCCGGATCGTCGAACGCTGAAGGAGCTCGGCCGCACGGCGCTCGAGGAGGCCGGCTGGACGATCGTCGCCGACAACCCGCGCATCGCGCCCGGCGTCACCGTCAGCCTGCGGGCCGAGCGCGACGGCGTCGCCCAGTTGTTCGAGTTCGGTGGTGTGAACACCCCGGCCCGGGGCGGCATGGCGCGCATCGAGACGGTGTGGAAGACGATCGCCAAGGCGTCGATCCTGCGCGAGAACACCCTCGACACACCGGAGGGCCCTGCGTCGCTGGTCGTGCTGACCGTCGGGTCCGTGCGCGGCGGCCCGCTCGCGACCGTCACCGGTGCGGGCAAGCCGATCGCGGCGCTCATCGACGTGACCGACGACGACGTCGGCGAACGACTCGACGCGCTCATCGGCGACTAGAACCCTGGGCATGGACGCGTCCGCGCTCGCCGCTCGGGACCGCCGAGCGCTGCAGTCGGTCGCCACCCAGTTCTTCGTCAACGGCGCGATCTTCGCGTCGATCTCACCGCGGCTCCCCGAGATCCGCACCCGCCTCGACGTGAGCACCGGCACGCTCGGGTTGCTCCTCGCCGCGGGTGGCGCAGCGGGGTTGCTCGGGTCGATCAGCGTCGGCCGCCTCGTCGAGCGGTTCGGGTCGCGACGCGTCCTGATCGGCGGTGCACTCGTGCTCGTGACGACGATGCCCGTGATCGGCTACGCCACCGAGTGGTGGATGTTCCTCGTCGGGATGATGCTGCTGTCGTCGTTCGATGTGCTCGTGGACTCGTCGATGAACCTGCAGGGATCCTGGCTCAGCGGTCGGCGCGACGAGCCGGTGATGAACCGGTTGCACGGTCTCTGGAGTCTCGGGACCGTCGTCGGTGGGCTGGCCGCGTCCCGAGTCGCGGCCGTGGGCATCTCGCTCCAGATCCACCTGGTCGTGGTCGCGCTGATCCTGCTCGCCGTGATCGTGTTCGTCGGGAGCGGCCTCCTCGTCGAGGACGAATACGAACCGGACGAGACCTCGGTCGACGGCGTCACCGTGGTGAAACGAGGCGCTCGGCGGATGCTGACGCTGATGGCGATCATCGGCGGTTGTTCGATCGCGATGGAGCTCACGTCGAGCGATTGGGCGGCGTTCAGGCTGACCGACGACCTCGGGGCCACGCCCGGTGTGGCCGGCCTCGGCTTCGTCGGCTTCACCGCCGGGATGACGATCGGTCGACTTGCAGGCGACGCCGTCCAGGTCCGACTCGGCCTCGATCGACTGTTCCGCGTCGGGGTCGTCCTCGCGCTCGCCGGCTTGCTGCTCGCCACCTCGATCGACCAGACCGTGATCGTCGTCGTGGGGTTCCTGGTCGCCGGGCTCGGCGTGGCCACACAGTTCCCGAAGCTCTACGACGACGCTGCTCGGCTCCCTGGCCGACCCGGTGCAGGGCTCGGCGCGCTCACCGGCGGCTCGCGCATCGCGCTCCTGATCGTGCCGGTCCTCGTGGGCGGGCTCGCCGGGACGGCGCTGTCGGTCGGCGCCGCGATCGCGATCGTGACGCTGCCCGCACTCGCCGCATTCGTGCTGGTCGAGCGGATGATCGGACGGGAACGACTGGATGCTGCGGTCGGGTGACTCCGTCGTCGCAGCCAGTCGCTCACCTCGCGACACCCGGCGGGCGCCGGTCAGCCGGCAACGGTCACGGCGAGTTCGAACCGGTCACTCGTCCACGAGTCGAGTGAGTCCCAGCCGTCGGTCAGCAGCGCGCGGGCGAACTGGCCCTTGGCCGCCTTGGCGAAGTGGCCGCCTGGCTTGCCGGTCGGGTCGACGAACTCGATCGACACGACCGCGAGTGAGTCAGCCGGTGACCAGGCGGCACGGTGTTCCTTCGGCAGGAGGTCGACGAGCACGCGTCGATGCTTGGACGTCCGGCCGCGCGAGTACGACGCCAGCGCAGCGGTCACGTCGTCGCGCCACCAGGTCGACAGCTTGCCGAGTGGCGCGAGGTTGGCGCCCATCTTGAGTCGGTAGTCGGGCACCGGATCGACGGCGCGTGCAACGCCGAGGAGCCCGGAGACGATCAGGATGCGGCGTCGTTCGACCGGGGTGAGCGAGCCAGGGTCGAGGTGGTCCCAGACCACGCCGGTGTACCGCTGCCAGGCCGGCAACGTGGGTGCGCCGACGAGCGAGGCGTTCGCGCGCCGTGCCCGATCGAGGTGGTCGCCCTTCACACCGAGCAGCTGCTGATCGCCGCCGCCCGCCGCGGCGAGTGCCGTCGCGACGTCGTGGCGACGGTCGCCGAGGCGGCCGAACGCGCCGCCGTCGGGTGCCCACGGATCGCCCAGATCGGTGCGATCGTCGTCGCCGGCCTTGCCTTCCGAGGGCGGAAGCAGCAAGATTGGAACACTGTTCAAAAGTTTCGGAGGAAGCGCATCACGCTGGCGGGCCACCGGCTCAGTCTGCCGTCGGTGCGCGAGCTCCGATCGTTTCCGGGAGACCATCGATGCAGATCCACCTCGACGCCGAGAAGTGCCAGGGGCACAACCGTTGCTACGCGCTGGCGCCCGAGCTGTTCGACGTCGACGACTACGGCCAGGCGGTGCTCCTCGTCGAGGGTGGCGTCTCAGCAGACCTGCACGACAAGGCGCGGCTCGCCGCCGCCAACTGCCCCGAGTACGCGATCTCGATCACGGACTGACGAATCCGACCACGACCTGCGAGCAAACGAGGAATCGACATGACCGACACCGCTGAACCCGAACTGCAGGCCGGCGACGGCCACGTCCGCCAGCAAATCGGCCCGACCCCCGAGGGCAACGACCTCTGGGAGCGCGTGCCCTACTCCGACGAGCTGTACGGCGACGTGAGCGACTGGGCGACCGACATCGACCACGCCAACCCCGAGTACAACCCGAACGCTCCCGAGATCTGGAAGGAGCTACGCGACTCGGGGTGCCCGGTCGCGCACTCCGATCGCTACGGCGGCATGTGGGCGCCGATCACTCACGACACGGTGCAGGAGGTGGCGTACGACCTCGAGAACTTCACGTCGCGGTCGGTCGTCGTGTCGCACATGCGACCCGGCGATCTCGCCCTTCCCGCACCGATCGGCGGTGCCCCGCCGATCACCAGCGATCCGCCGTTCCACAACATGGCGCGCCGGCTGCTGCTCCCGCCCTTCGCCCCCAAGAAGATCGAGGCGTGGGAGGGTGAGGTCCGCTCGCTCTGCCGCCGACTGCTCGACCGGATGGGGGACGTCGAGCCGGGCGAGACCGTGGTCGACGCTGCGGTGCAGTACGCGCAGCACATCCCGGTGAACGTGATCGGACGCATGCTCGGGTTCCCCGAACAGGACGAGGAGCTGTTCCGTGAGTTCGTCCACAACGTGCTCGAGCGGATCAACGAGGACCCCGAGACGCGGCGCGACAGCTTCGCCAAGCTCGACGAGTACATCGACGCCCAGATCCGGGACCACGTCGAGCACCCCCGCGACGACCTCACGTCGTACCTGCTCGGCTGCGAGCTCGACGGCAACCCGCTCGCGCCCGAGCACGTCCGTGGCTCGATCATCCTGCTGCTGATCGCGGGCATCGACACGACATGGTCGGCGATTGGCTCTTCGCTGTGGCATCTCGCTCAGACCCCGAGCGACCGTCAGCGACTGATCGACGATCCCGAGGTCATGACCTTCGCTCTCGAGGAGTTCCTCCGTGCGTACGCGCCGGTGACGATGGCGCGGATGGTCGCCAAGGACCACGATTTCCACGGCTGCCCGATGAAGCAGGACGACTGGGTGCTGCTGCCGTTCCCGGCGGCGAACCGCGACCCGAAGCAGTTCGAGGACGCCGACTCGTTCATCATCGACCGCGAGGAGAACCGCCATGCCGCGTTCGGTCTCGGCATCCACCGGTGCCTCGGCTCGAACCTCGCCCGGCTGGAGCTCAAGGTCGCCATCGAGGAGTTCGTCGCCCGGTTCCCGCACTTCGAGCTCGCTGGCGAGGTGTCGTGGTCGGTCGGCCAGATCCGCGGCCCGCGCGTGCTGCCGGTCCGAATCCTCGAAACGGCCTGACCCGCACCGCCGTAGCGCTGGGGGCACACGATCGGTGCGCGGGCGGGACCATCGACCCTCCCGCATCGTTCGCACCCGTGCGAACGATGGAACGACACCGGCCGGGCCCCGCCGGTCGGTGATCGCCGAAGGGAGGTGTCATGCGCAAGCTGCTGCTGGTCACGCTGATCGTGATGGTCGTCGCCGGCCTCATCGCCTGGATGTCCCAGGCCTGCACGATGACCGATGAGTCGGACGCCGAGATGGAACCGCCGAAGAAGGACCCGGTCCCCGACCCGGTCGCCGACGCTGCGCCGTCGTCGTTCACGACCGACCGCGTCGAGATGCTCGAGAACGCCTGATCACGTCGGGGGTCAGACCCCGAACGTGACCCTGCGTGAGGGCGTCTCATGCACGTTCGAGTCACCGGTGCGACGGGAGTACGGTCGCATCGGTGGCTCGTCCGCGCGATCTCCCCATCGTCGACCTGATGGTCGAGCTGCCGCGCGGTGGTTCGGGTATGGGGATGGACGAGGCTCGCCGACTGCTCAAGGACGCCGGCAGCGACGACTTCAGCCACCACCCGGCCGAGTACCTGTTCAAGGATGCTGGGGACCGGATGGGAGAGACCCTCTCGATCGACGGACTCGTCGCGCTGATGGATCACCACGGCATCGCGAGCGCGCAGATCGACGTGAACCCGGTGCGGCCGGAGGAGTTCCTCGAGATCGCCGAGCGGTTCCCGGGTCGATTCATCGGGTCGGTCGGCATCGATCCGAACCTGGGCATGAAGTCGCTGCGCTCGATGAAGCGAGCGGTCGAGAGCCATCCCGACATCCGGTCGGTGTCGGCAGCACCGTGCCTCTACGCACCCCAGGTTCCGATCGACGCGGCTCTGATGTATCCGTTCTACGCCGCGTGCTGCGAGCTCGGTGTGCCGATCAACTGCCTCGCAGGCGTGCCCGGACCGCGAGTTCCGTTCGACTGTCAGAAGGTCGAGCGGATCGATCGCGTCTGCTACGACTTCCCCGAGCTCGTGTTCGTGATGCGCCACGGCTGCGAGCCGTGGGAGGAGCTCGCCGTGAAGCTCATGCTGAAGTGGCCGAACCTCTACTTCTCGACCACGGCGTTCGCGCCGAAGCACTATCCGCAGGCGATCATCGACTACGCCAACACCCGCGGCGCCGACAAGGTGATGTTCGCCGGCTACTTCCCCGGGCTGTCGTGGGATCGGGTGCTGCGAGAGCTCGACGACCTGCCGCTTCGCGACCACGTCTGGGAGCCGTTCCTCGCCGGCAACGCGCGACGCGTGTTCGGGGTCGACGGATGAGCTCGACCGGCCGCGACCTGGCGGGCACCGTCGGACCGGAGCCGGCAACCGGGGCCGGTCGTCGGTGGGCCGAGGCGCTCGGCGAGTGGGCGATCCCCGACGAGATCCTCGCCCAGGCGCCCACCTCGCCGTGGGAGCACAACCCCGCGACGTTCGCGGTCGACGACACCCTCGATCGCGAAGTCCTGTCGGCGCAGGTAGCCCGGTCGGTGCTGCCCACCGAAGGCGGCTCGGTGCTCGACGTCGGCTGTGGAGGCGGACGGGCTGCGATGTCGCTCGTGCCGCCCGCCGAGCGGGTGATCGGTGTCGACGAGTCGCCTGCGATGCTCGCCGAATTCACCTCGGCCGCAGCGGATGCCGGCGTCCGCTCGATGACCACTCAGGGTCGGTGGCCCGACGTGGCGGCTGATGCGCCGGTCGCCGACGTCGTCACCTGCCACCACGTCGCCTACAACGTCGCCGACATCGAACCGTTCCTGCTCGAACTGACCGCCCACGCTCGGCTCGCGGTCGTGCTCGTCCTGCCGGTGCGGCACCCGATGGCCTGCTGGTCGCCGGCATGGCGACACTTCTGGGGGCTCGAACGCCCGACCTCGCCGACATCGGACGACCTCGCCGCCGTGCTCGGCGAGCTGGGCCTCGACGCCGAACGGTGGGAGATGGCCCGGCCGGCGCTCTCACGGAACGCCGAGGAGCCGTCGACGCGTGTGCCCGTCGCCGGTCGGATCCTGTGCCTGCCCACGTCACGCGCCGACGAGATCCGCGCGTATCTCGACGCGAACGAGCCGCCGTGGGTCACGACCCACACCGTGTTCCGCTGGCCCGGCGACCCGCGCTGACGATGCCCGACCAACCGGCCGTGCCCGACACGCCCGACTCGATCGAGCATCAGCTCCGGCGTTATTACGAGGCCGAGGCCGCCGGGAGGCTTCGGCCGCAGCACGGCGAGCGCCGCCGGGTGATCTGCGAGCGCTTCGCAGCGGAACTCGTGGCCGCCGGTGTCGATCGGG
>JBCBDK010000164.1:0-677 GCA_038529675.1 Actinomycetota bacterium | reverse complement strand
CCCGGCGAGCGATCACGCCCCGTTCACGGCAGCGGGCATCGGCTACGTCGGCGTCGACCTCGCTGTCGGGAACGCAGGTCTCGCCGCCGAGTCGGGACAGCTCGTGATCCCGGCGTCGCTGTTCGCACTGCCGCTCGCCGACCGCGAACTGCCGGCCGGCTGGTCGATGAGCACGTTCCAGCACGTACCCGACGACCGCATCGACGCTGCGCTCGCCGAGTTCGTCCGCGTGCTGCGCCCCGCCGCCCGGGTCGTGATCGGCCTCTGGGGCGGTCGTGACGAGGTGATCGAGTCCGAGTCCTCGACGAGCGGGCTCCAGCTCCCGCGCCACTTCACCCTCCGGACTCACGAGCGGATCCGTGAGCTGCTCGGCCGCCACCTCGTGGTCGACCACGACGAGACGTTCGGGTCAGGAGACAGCGACTGGGAGTATCACGTGTCGTTCTCCGCCGTGCCGAGCGACTGATCGATCCACGTCGCGGTCGGTTCGCTGGGCGCCGTCGGATGGAACGTGATGGCGGGGAGCTCGTAGGAGTGCAGGTCCTGGATCAGCGCGACCGACGCCTCGAACCGGTCGCGTCGCGCCTTCGCGACGAGCAGGATCTCGTCGTCCTGTTCGACCCGGTCGTCCCAGTGGAACACCGAGCGGACCGGTGTGAGCTGGACGCACGCGGCGA
>JBCBDK010000163.1:0-7812 GCA_038529675.1 Actinomycetota bacterium | reverse complement strand
GAGCAACGGCACGAACAGACCCCACCCCCACGACGTGTCCGCGGTGCCCTCGACGATCAGCGCGAACGGCACGAGCATCATCGCCGACATGATGAGTTGCACGCCCACGAGCATGATCGGCGACACCCGACCGAAGTCGCGCCACTTCATGTAGACGGTCCCGAACGCCCAAGCGAGCGCCGAGAACACCAGAGCGACGATGCCGGTCAACCCGGTGTCGCCGGCGATCGACGGCGCCGCGAGCACCGCCGTGCCACCGAACCCGATCACGAGGCCGAGCATCCCGAGTCGACTGACGCGGGCCGACAGCAGGACCAACGACAGCACAGCGGTGAACAGCGGCATCGTCGAGCCGATCAACGACGACACCCCGGCCGGCGTGCGACTGATACCGAACACGAGCAGCCCGCTCGACACCGTCGTGATCGACAGCCCGACGACGAAGATGTTCCGGAGATCACGACGGTCGGTCGGCAGCCGCTCGCCCCGCAGTGTCGCCACGACGAGCAGGAACGTTCCGCCGATCACCGTGCGCATCGACGCCATCAGGAACGGCGTCGTGTACTCGAGGCCCTCCTTGATGACGCTGAAGTTCGCGCCGATGAGCACGGCGACGAGCACGACGGCGCCGAGCACGAGCCGCTCGCCACGGCGGTTCGGGGCATCGCCGGCCGTCTGCGGGCCGGCGACGGTGTGGTCTGATGTCGTCGTGACGTCATCTCCCGCGGAACCCATCGGCGGCCATCCTTCCAGCTTCCCGACGCCCGCGGTGCTGCCGGGCGACCGTCCACTCCAGCTCGGCGTCCACGTCGGGCAGCAGAACGCGACGATGGCCGAGCTCACCGCGCTCTGGCGACGCCTCGACGAGACGGTCGACTGGATCTCGGTGTGGGACCACCTCTACGAAGCGCCGCCCGCCGGCGGGACGACGCCCCACTTCGAGGCGGTCGCGACACTCGGTGCCCTCGCGTCGGTCACGTCGACGGCGCGGCTCGGCTGCCTCGTGTTCTGTGTGCCGTACCGGAACCCCGCGCTGCTCGCGAAGGCGTGCGTGGCGATCGACCACATCGCCGAGGGCCGCTTCGAACCGGGATTCGGCGCCGGATGGCACGCGCCGGAGTTCCGCGCACACGGCTACGAGTTCCACGATGCACCGACGCGCTTCGACCAGCTCGACGACGGTCTCGCGATCATCGCTCGGATGCTCAGCTCCGACGAACGCACCACACACCACGGCACGCACGCCAGCGTCGACGACGTCGCCTGCGTACCCGGCCCGTTCGGGGGACCCGATGCGATGCCCCTGTGGACCGGTGGCCGTGGCGCCACACGCACTCCGGCCAACGCCGCGCGCTGGTGCTCGGGCTGGAACGTCCCCTACGTCGGCCCGGAGGAGTACCGCCGCCTCAACAGTCGACTCGACGCAGCGTGTGAGGCGATCGGCCGCGACCCGGCGACGCTCGAGCGCTCGGTGAACCTCGCGTTCCACGTTGGCGCAACGACGGCGGCAGCCGAGACCGAACTCCAGCGGATCCGGGATCAGTGGGGTCCTGACGCCGAGCGCGTCACCGAGGGAGCGCTGACCGGCACTCCGGATCAGGTCGTGGAGCGCATCGCCGCATACCGCGACGCCGGAGCACACGGCGTGAACATCGCGCTCCGACTCCCGGTCGACGACACGGCGCTCGACGCCTACCTCGACGAGGTCGTCCCCGCGGTCCGAGCTGCCGTTGACTGAACCGAATCCCGGCCAGACTCTTAGGATGATCGCGGACGCGCTCACGACCGACGAACAGGGTTGTCGACTCGACGTCGGCGACGACCGACTCGACCTCAGCTGGCGCTGGCTGCGCGACCACGCCCGCGACCACGAGTCGTTCCTCGCTTCAGCCCAGCAACGAGTCGTCACCCCCGACGCCGTCGCATCCGCTGGCAGCGGCACGGCGACGCTCTCCGATCGGCGCGATGTCCTGGTCGTCGCGTGGCCCGATGGACCCACGGCCGAGTACCCGGTCGAGTGGCTGAGCGGCATCGCCGAGGACGCCGGCGGTGCGGCCTCGATCGGGTCGCTGGTCGGCGAGCCCCAGCCGTGGAACGGTGACCAGCTCGCCGGCCGACTCGTCCGCACGAACCCCGCACTCCTCGACACTCCCGAGGGTCTCGCCGACGCGTTGCGTTCGATCGTGCGCGACGGCGTCCTCGTCATCGCCGACGTCCCGACCGACACCGACACGACGCGGCAGATCATCGAGCGGTTCGGCTACGTCCGGATGACGATCTTCGGCGACCTCTGGGAGTTCCGGTCGGATGGCGGATTCGACGACACTGCGTCGACGCCGCTCGAGATCACACCGCACACCGACGGTACGTACAGCCACGATGCGCCCGGGCTGCTCGCCCTCCACTGCCACGCCTACGACGCCGAGGGTGGCGAGAACGTGTTCGTGTGCGGCCACGAACTCGATCACCGCCTGCTCGCCGAATCGCCCCGCCACCACGAACTGCTCCGCACGGTGGACGTGCCCGGTCAGTACGTCGGTGACGGCGCCCACCTGATGGCGAAGCGGCCGCCACTCCGGTACGAGCGCGGCCGACTCGCCCAGATCTCGTACAACCATCACGACCGGGCGCCGTTCCTCCTGCCCGAACCGACGATGACGGAACTCCTCGATGCGCTCGCGCACCTGGACCGGATCGCAAACGACCCGGCGATGCAGTTCGAGGTCGAGCTCCGACCCCGCGACATGGTCGTGTTCGACAACTGGCGCGTGCTGCACGGCCGCCGCGCGTTCCGCGGCGACCGCCTCATCGCGGGCGGCTACGTGAACCGCGAGGACCTCGAGTCGACGGTTCGTCGCACCCTCGGCTCGTACTGATGCCGGCGCGAGCGGCGGCCTCGTCACGCACGGACGTGCGGGTGCGCGACGATGGGCCGATGTCCGACGTGATCGAATTCGCCGACGGGGGCTTCGTGCATCTCGGGCTCGGCGCCACCACGGTCCCGCTGCCCCGCCACACCGGCGAACTCTCGTGGTACGAGCAGTACGGCGCCGACCACGGAGCCGATGGGCGGGAGGGCCGCCTGGTCTCGTACCACTCGTTCGATCGATCGTGGGACACGTGGGAGATGCATCCCGTCGGCAGCGAACTCGTGCTGTGCGTCGCCGGACGCGTCGAGCTGATCCAGGAGGCGACGGACGGGACGACGTCGACCGTCGCGATCGGACCGGGCCAGGCCGTGATCAACGAGCCCGGCGTCTGGCACACCGCGAACGTCGTCGACCCCGACGACCCACCGACGATCGTGTTCATCACGGCCGGCGAGGGCACCGAGATGCGCCCGCGCTGACCGCCTGCTGGGGTGGCCACCTCGGCGGCGGTCAGCCGCCGAGGTAGGCGTCGTCGCGGGACAGCTTGTGAACCACTGCGCCGCGACCGATGCCGACTCGACGTCACCGGCCTCGAGCGCCGCGATCAGGTCCTTGAGGTGACCGACAAGGTCGGGATAGCTCGCCTCGGCGCCGGCGTCGGTGATGACGTCGAGCGCCTCCTGCGCGATCGGCAGGTGGGTATCGAGGTCGAACTCGCCGGTGAACATCTGGTCGTCCATCGTGTGGATCGCCGCTGCGTCGAAGGAGTCGGCGTCGACGAGACCGACCGGCGCATCGGCTGCACTACCGTCGTCGGCCGCCGCCCCATCGGTGTCGTCGGCGAGCTCATGGTCGGCGTGGTCCGCCGCATCGTCGGCCTCGTCCTCCATGACGTCGCCCTCAGCCGGTGTCGTCGAGCACCGACTCGTCGAACGCCGGGCCGGCCGCGACGGCAGCCTCGAGGTCGGCGCCTTCGTCGGGGACGAAGTCCACGCAGGCGATCTTGTTGTCGATGAACTCGCTCGGGTGAATGACGAATGCAACCGCGTCGAGCCCGGCGACCGCGTCGTTCTCGGCGGTCATGAACCCGTTGCCGTCGTTGTCGCTGGTGAACGCGAGATGGATCTCGTTCGGGGGCACCTCGATCGGACCGTCGACGAACTGGAAGTGGTCGCCGCCGCTGTCGGCGCACGGTGCCTCGTGGACGTGGCTGATGTAGTCGACGTTCGGCAGCAGGCCGCTCATCTCGGTCGTCACCGTCGTCCCGCCGGCGTGGCGTGCGATCACGGCGGTGCCGGCGAGATCGTCGTAGCCGGCGGGACGCGTATCGAGGAGGGCGAACTCGCCGCGGGCGAGCGCCGCACCGTCGACCTCGTCGGCCGGGGTGGCGTTCACGTCGCCCATGTTCATGTCCATCATCGAGTGGTCCATGTCGCCCATGGCGTCGTCGCCCATCGCATCGTTCATCGCGTCGTCGCCTGACTCCGCATCGTCGGCGGCCGACTCACCGGCCGCTGTGTCGGCGTCCTCCGACTCGTCGGTGTCGGATCCGCAGGCGGCGAGTACCAGCGCACTGGCGGCGAGAATGGCTCCGACTCGGGGACGTGAGGCGGGGGTCCGCACGAACGAAATCATCAGATCACGGTATCGACGGCCTGCCGAGGAGGGCCCTCACGAGCCGGTGATACGTTCGCCACATGGCGGTCGACGAGCGAACGCTCGCAGCGGTGCTCGACGCCGTCGACGCCCTCCGGGACGACCAGCTCGCCACGCTGGTCGACCTCGTTCGCACGCCGAGCGTCTCCGGTACCGACGGTGAGAACGAGGCGCAGGCCGACGTCGCGCGCCTCCTCGACGACGGTGGCCTCGACGTCGATCATTGGCAGCTCGACCTCAATGCACTGTGCTCCGACGCCGACTTCCCCGGGATGGAGGTCGAGCGGACCGAGGCGTGGGGCGTGGTCGGGCGACTCGCCGGCGACGCATCCGACGAGCACGACACACTGATGTTGAACGGCCACATCGACGTGGTTCCGATCGGCGACGAGGCGGCGTGGGCTGATGCTCCGTTCGCCGGCACGATCCGAGGCGACCGACTCCACGGCCGCGGCGCATGCGACATGAAGGCGGGTCTCCTTGCATCGCACTGGGCGATCCAGGCGGTCCGTGCCGCCGACGTCCGGCTCGGTGGCGACGTACTGCTCGCGTCGGTGCAGGGCGAGGAGGACGGCGGCCTCGGCACCTTCGCCACGCTGCGACGTGGCTGGACCGCCGACGCCTGCGTGATCGCCGAGCCCACGACGCTCGACGTGATCCCGGCCAACTCGGGCGCGCTCACCTTCCGGCTGCGCGTGCACGGCGTCGCGACGCACGCGGCGACTCGGCTCGACGGTGTGAGCGCGATCGAGAAGTTCCTTCCGATCCACGACGCCCTGCTCCGACTCGAGGCCCGCCGCCACGCGATCGTCGACCCGCTGTGTGAACGCTGGGAGCGTGCCCATCCGCTGTCGATCGGCTCCGTCCGCGCCGGTGACTGGGCGTCGTCGGTTCCCGACCTGCTCGTCGCCGAGGGCCGGATGGGCGTGGCGATCGGCGAACCCGTCGAGGACGCAAAACATGAGTTCGAGCACGCCGTCGCCGAGGCCTGCGCCGCTGACCGGTGGCTCCGCGACCATCCGGTCGAGGTCGAGTGGTGGGGCGGCCAGTTCGCGTCGGGCCGCCTCGCACCTGACAGCGATCTCGTCGACCGCGTTCGTCGTGCGCACTCGGCCGCTGGTGGTGCCGGCCTCGACGTCTACGGCGCGCCGTACGGATCGGACCTCCGGCTGCTCACCGGACTCGGCGCGATCCCGACACTGCAGTACGGACCCGGCGACGTCGCCGTCGCCCACGGCCCGCTCGAGTCGGTCGATCTCGGCGACGTCCAGACCTGCGCACGTACGCTCGCCGTCATGATCCTCGACGTGTGCGGCATCGCATGACGCCTCGCTTCCGGAGAACACCGATGCGGTCTGAGCCATCGGTCCTCGGGGTCATCGGGCTGCGGTCAGCGCTCCTCCATCACCGCGGCTCGGTCGACATGGAGGCGGCGGGTCACGCAGGTCGCGTCGAGGAATGCCCGATCGTGGGTGACGAGGAGCACCGTGCCGGCAAACGTGTCGAGCGCCTGCTCCAACTGTTCGATCGCCTCGATGTCCAGGTGGTTCGTCGGTTCGTCGAGCACGAGCAGGTTCGCGCCGCGCGCCTGGAGCAGTGCGAGGGCGGCGCGCGTCCGCTCCCCCGGTGACAACGTCTCGACCTCACGACCGACGTGCTCGGCGCCGAGCCCGAACTTGGCGAGCAGCGTCCTCGTGGTGGGCACGTCGTCGCCGGTCGCCGCCATGAACGTGTCGACGAGCGTCGCTGCCGGGTCGAGACCGTCGCGCGCTTGATCGATCTCACCGAGCACGACGCCCGACCCGAGCCACGCCTCACCGGACGACGGTTCGATCCGGCCGAGCAGGAGCGACAGCAATGTCGACTTGCCCGCACCGTTCGGGCCGAGGAGCGCCACCCGGTCGCCGAAGCGGATGTCGACGTCGACGGGACCGAGCATGAAGTCGCCGAGTCGAACCGTTGCGCCAGCCGCGCCGCACACGCGGTCGCCCGAACGTGGCGCATCGGGAATCGAGAGACGCAGCTCCCATGCCTCGCGTGGCTCCTCGACCTCCTCGAGCCGTTCGATCGACCGCTCCGTTCTCGCCGCCTTGCCGGCCAGTTGCTCGGTCTGGTCGATCCGGAAGTTGCGGATGAACTTGTCGTTCTCCCCCGAGCGTCGGACCTTCGCCTGGCCTTGGCTGGCCCACTCCCGCTCGCGCTGGGCGCGGGCGAGCAGCCCTCGCCGCTTCGTGTCGTACTCCTCGAATCGCTCTCGTGCATGCTGCGCCGCGAGTTCGCGCTCGCGCAGGAACGCCTCCCACCCGCCGGCGAAGCGACTGACCTGATGGGAGTGGTGGTCGATCTCGACCACGTCGGTGACGGTCCGTTCGAGGAACCGACGGTCGTGGCTGACGACGACCATCGGCGCACGCAAACCCATCACCCAGTTTTCGAGCCGAGCGAGCGACTCGAGGTCGAGGTCGTTGGTCGGTTCGTCGAGCAGGAACACGTCGAAGCGCGCCAGCAGGAGCGATGCGAGTGTGCAGCGGGCGGCCTCGCCACCCGACAGCGTGAGCGTCACCTGATCGAGCAACTCCGGATTCAATGCGAGCTCAGCGAACACCTCGCCGACCCGCGTGTCGAGGTCGGCTGCGCCGAGCGACAGCCACCGGTCGAGCGCGACCGCGTAGCGATCGTCGGCACCGCCGTGTCCGTCGGCCATCGCGGCGGTTGCAGCATCGAGGTTGCGTTGCGCTGCGGCCACGCCCGTCCGACGCGAGAGGAACTCGTGCACCGTCTCGGTGGCAGAACGTTCGGGCTCCTGCGGCAGCAGGCCGACCGTGGCAGTCGCGGGTCGCCGCTCGACCGAACCCTCGTCAGGATCGAGGTCACCGGCGAGCGCAGCGAGCAGCGTCGACTTGCCGATGCCGTTCGGGCCGACGAGGCCGATGCGATCGCCCGGGGTGACGGTCAGGTCGACGGCGTCGAGGACGAGGCGGGGTCCACGGGTGACGGTGAGTGAGCGAGTGACGAGCGACGCAGCCATGACGGCTCCTTCCGAGTCAGATGCCCCGGTGGGGCGACGCCGACGTCTCGGCGAACGGACGGAAACGAGGTCACTTGCCAGCCATCGGGCTCGACCGTATCGCATCGACATGGCAGCCGCGTACGGGTTTCGAAGCGACCACGTCCACCTGGCACCGCCCGACGTCGGACGCCGCCACCCAGGCCGGCGATACCGAGCACATCGTCGAGCGGCAAGGCGCTGCCCGTAGCGCTCGATATCGACGGCATCAAGCGGTCG
>JBCBDK010000162.1:0-7812 GCA_038529675.1 Actinomycetota bacterium | reverse complement strand
ACCGGCGTCAGCCGGGTCATGGTCGCAGTGCCGATCCACGTGTTGACACCGCTGCTCGTGTTCGTCGGTGCCCTGTGGCTCGACCTCGTCCCGACGGGGGGATGGGGTGACCCCGAGCACTACGTCCTGCCGGTACTCGCACTTGCGCTCGGCCCCGCTGCGCTGTTCTCGCAAGTGGTTCGCTCGGAGATGCTCGATGCGCTCGAGCAGCCGTATGTCCGCACCGCGATGGCGAAGGGGCTGCCGTGGCGCCGAGTGGTCTGGCTCCATGCCGCTCGCGTGTCACTCGTCGGCGTCCTCACGCTCGGATCGCTGTTCATCGCCGGCACGTTGGGCGGTGCCGTGATCGCCGAGGTCATCCTCGGGGTACCTGGACTCGGCCGCCTGCTCCACACCGCTGTCGTCACGTCAGACGTCCCGATGTTCCAGGGCGGGCTCCTCCTCGCGATCACCGCGGGGATCCTCATCGGGCTCCTCGGCGACGCGTTGTCCGCCGTGCTCAGTCCGCCGGAGCGGCAGGGATGAACGCCGTACTCGCACGTCTCGCTCGGCATCGAGTCCTCGCCGGCATCGCGGTGGTCGTCACGGTCGGCCTGGTCTGGTGGCGCTTCACCAACGACCCGACCGAGATCGAGCTGGGGAACCGTTTCGCCGGACCCTCACTCGTCCATCCGCTCGGCACCGACGAACTCGGTCGGGACATGCTCAGTCGGTTGGTCGCCGGCGGCATCATCACGATCGGGGCGGCGACGTTCGCCCTGGTCGTGACGGCCACGATCGGCACGCTCCTCGGCACGTTCGCCGCATGGCGAGGGGGTCGCGTCGGGTCGGGCCTGCTCGTGGTGACCGACTCGCTCGTCGCCATCCCCGAAGTGGTGCTCGCGCTCATCGCGGTGTCGATCCTGGGCACGAACCTCGTGAGCCTGCTGGTGGCGGTGATCGCCGTCGGCTGGCTCTCCTTCGCTCGTCTCTCGTTCGAGATCGTGAGTCGTCTGCTCGGCACCGACTACGCCATGGCGGCACAGCTGACCGGTGCCGGGCCTGCGGCCTTCATCGGCAAGACGCTGCTCCCCAACGCGGCTCGCCCGCTGATCGCCCACGCGTTCTTGAGGTTCCCCGGCAAGCTCCTGCTGCTGTCGGGCCTGTCGTTCCTCGGCCTTGGGCCCCAGCCGCCGACCGCAGAGTGGGGCGCGATGTTGGCTCGGGGGGTCGACGAGATCGAACGCCACCCGTTCGTCCCGCTCGTTCCGGGGTTGGCGATCGTCATCACCGGCTATGCGGCTGCGGCGCTGGGGAGGCGCCTGGAGTCTCCTGCCATCGCCGGAGGACCCTCGTGACCACGATCGCGCTGGTGACGTGTCGAACCTGGCCGGACCTCAGCGCGAGCGATGCGCTGTTCGCCGAGGAGCTCGAACGCCGCGGATGCACGGTCCACGCGCTGCCCTGGAACGACGCACCGCTCGACGACTTCGCTGCCGCTGATGTGATCGTGATGCGCTCGAACTGGGACTACCACCACGAGATCGTGCGGTTCCGCGACTGGCTGGAAGCGATCGACTCCTTCGACTGCATCGTGCACAACCCGGTCGACCTCGTGCGATCCACGCTCGACAAGGGCAGCTACCTCGCTCGCCTCGCCGACGCCGGCATCCGAGTCGCGCTCACGTTGCCCGTCCAACTCATCGATGACGACCCGGAGACGCCAGGCGACACGCCGAGCGTGACCATCTCCGAACCAGGCGCGATCGCTGCCTGGGCCGATGACCACGGACTCGACCGTCTCGTTCTCAAGCCGGCCTACGGCGCGAGCGGGCACGAGGTCGACCTCGTGACCCGCGCCGAACTGGAGCCGGCCTGCCGACACCGTGCCACCCAACCCGGCGCCCGCCCGTTCCTCGTCCAGGAGTTCCTTCCGCAGATCGCAGACGGAGAGCTGAGCGTCGTGTTCTTCGCCGGCAGGTTCTCCCACGCGTACCGGCGAACGCCAGCCGCAACCGACTTCCGCGTCAACGGCGGGCACGGTGGCACCACCAGCGCCGAAGCCGGGCCGCCGGCGGAGGTCATCGGCTTCGCCGCCGAGG
Source organism: Actinomycetota bacterium (assembly GCA_038529675.1). Classification (GTDB taxonomy): domain Bacteria; phylum Actinomycetota; class Acidimicrobiia; order Acidimicrobiales; family Ilumatobacteraceae; genus Ilumatobacter_A. Next base: position 5,731 of record JBCBDK010000162.1, on the reverse strand, counting down.
TGCTCGCGTCGTTGCCGACAACACTGACGTTCGCCCGTATCGACGTGGTCGGCGGCGGCGCCGGAGCTGCACCCGAGGATGTCGACGAGCTGGTGCTGATGGAGCTCGAGATCAACGAGCCCGCCCTCGGGCTGCACCTGGCACTCGGGTCTGCGAGCACCTTCGCCGACGCCGTGTTGGCGGCACCGCAGACTTGATCCTGAGCGAGGCGGATCAGATCCGTCGGCGCCTCAGCTCAGTGCTCGTCCCAATGGTCGCCGTGCTTGGCATGGCGATGTCCGTCGTGGAGGTAGTCGACGTGGTCGCCATGGGGAATTGCTTCGTGGCCGCAACCTGGACCGTGCTCGTGGTCGCCGTGATCCTCATGTGCGGCGTGCGTCCCATCGCATTCGTCCCAGTGGCCGTCGTGCTCCTTGTGGACGTGGCCGTCGTGGAAGTAGTCGACGTGGTCGTCGTGGACGACCGACGCGTGGCCGCAGTCGGGGCCGTGCTGGTGCTGATGGTCTTCGTGGATCGCGTGGGTGGTGCTCATGTGGTGGCCTCCTCGGCGTGGGTGATGGCATCGCGGACGATGTGGGTGACGTGGTGGTCGGCGATCGTGTACCGCACCTCCTTGCCCGCACGGCGACCGACGATCAGGTTCGCCGCTCGCAGCACCCGGAGGTGCTGGGACATCAGAGGTTGGTTGACCCCGAGCCGGTCGGTGAGTTCGTGCACGCAGTGCTCCCCGTGCTCGTCGAGCGCCAGGATCACGCCGAGTCGCACCGGGCTCCCCAACACCTTGAGCAGCTCGGCGCCACCGACGACGGCCCGATGGGTGACGGCGTGACGATCGTGGTCCACTGCACGCAATCATGCACAAATTCGCATGTGTTCACAACACATGTCCGGTCACACGAGATCCGACGGTCGGCTACCGCCGTCGGAGCAGCACGACACCCGGCCGCGGTTCGACGACCCGCAGTCCATGTGGCTCGGCCGACGAACGGATCTCGTCGGCGGTGACGCGGTGCCAGGTCCCGGTGACGACGCGCGACCGCAGCACGGCGTCGCCGTCACACACCTCGAACAGCGACTCGTACGTGTGCGCGTCGGGGCTGTGGTGCGTCGCCCGATAGATGTGTCGACCGACCTGCGCCTCCTCCACAGCGACGATGTCCGGGCTCGGAGCAGCGTCGCCGGACACGGTGAGCAGCGCGACACCGTCGTCGGGCAGACGGGCGGCGATCCACTCGATGAACGCTCGGCGGGCATTGAGATCGAGGTGCCCGAGCATGTGGGCGGCGACGACGCCGTCCACACGCTGGCCGACGGCGTCGAGCCCGTGCGGGGCCGGGGTCGGGATCACGGTGACCCGATCGGCGAAGTCGGTGGCTGCGAGGCGAACGAGCATCATCGCGCGCATCGACTCGCTCGGCTCGAGCGCCCGATGTGGCACTCGGTGTGATCAGCGAGCGCAACCACCCCGGCACCGCTGCCCGCCCCGACGTCGACGATCAGCCGGTCCTGCGACCAGCGGCCGAACGTGTCGGCGATCACGTCGGCGAGGTCCCGCCAGGCCCCTCCCATGTGGATCTCGTGGAATTCTCCGGACGACGCATAGTGGTCCTCACGGTCGATCAGCGGGCGAGCCCGCCACACCACATCGTGCTCGGAATCGTCGCTCACGTCGCGCCGAATCACCGCGAACCTCTCTCGCTCGTAGAATCCGGCTGCAGCTTCGTTCGTTGCGAGATGTTCGAGGAGCACCCGTTCGTGATTGCCGCCGATGTCGGCGATCGCCACCTGGAGCAGGCGTGGTCCGATCCCACGACCACGGGACGACGCAGCGACGTAGAGCTTCCAGATCACCGGCTCGCCATCGACCGCGCCGCGTTCGACGACGCCGACGATCGCCCCGTGCGTGATCGCGAGATGGACGAGTCCTGACGCGACCGCGTCGGCGAGCGGTGCACCCCACCACTCGAGCGTCCGCTCGGCGCCGGCGCTGCCGATCAGCGGGTCGTAGGTGTCGTGGACGACGACATCGCCGAACGTCGCGATCGCCGGCAGGTCGCGCCGACGGGCGCGGCGGATGAGAACCGTCTGCGATCGAGCGTCAGCCACCATCCACACCCGGGTTCGTCCGCCGCAGCACGCTCACGTGGTACGTCGCTCGCAGCTCGATTCCGTCGTCGGTCGAGGTGGAGAACGCTGCAAGATGGTCGGCAAATCGCTGTCGAGCGTCGTCGCCGACAGCGAGCGCATCGAAGCCGTCGAACAACTGCGCCCATCCGCCCGACCACCGCTCCAGCTGCTCGGCCGCGTCCGCGACCGATGCGAACGGGATCAGCAGCTGATCCGTCGTCAGGCTGACGACCTCGAACGGCGTTCGCTCGCACAATGTCGCGGCGCCCGAAGTCCACGCTCCCATGTCCGGCATCCTCGGTCGCTCGGGCAAGAGCTCGAGCAGCGACTCCGGCACGACGAAGACACCGTCTGGGTCCCAGCCGGCCACGGCGATCGCGCCGTCGTCCGCGAGCCGAGGTTCGAGGTGCGCCAGCGTCGCTGCGGGATCTGGAGCGAAGATCAGACCGAACGCCGAGGTCATCACCTCCACCTGGCCCTCGGCGAACGGTGTACCGCTGAGCGCGTTGTCGAGACGGTCGAAGTCGCCCACGACGAACTGCCCGTCGACGCCTGCCGACGACGCTCGATGCCGAGCGACCTCGACCAGCTCATCGGTGAGATCCACGCCGACGACCGTCGCGCCGCCACGAGCTGCCTCGATGGCGACCGCGCCGGTTCCCGTCGCGAGATCGAGGAGCCGGGCGCCCTCGAGCGGACGCCCGGTCGCCTCGACGAGACGGTCGAGCACCGACAACGAGGCCGGGCGAATCCAGTCGCCGACGATCTCGTAGGAGCCCCGTCGCCAGAAGGCGCGCCGAGGGTCGACCTCGTCGGCGCCGCTCACCGGACGGTCCGTTGCGACGACTGGGGTTGTGAGGGATCGTCGTCGAGACGCATGAGTGCCCTCAGTCGAGGTCGCACGACAGCTCCCACTCGGGCAGCGGGTCGGCGAACTGCGTCCAGGCGTCCGGGCCGGCCTCGAACTCATCGCCGGTGAGTACGCATCGATCGAGACGGCCGCGAATGTCGGCTTCGTCCATGTCGATCCCGATGAAGACCAGCTCGGTCTGTCGGTCGCCGACGATCGGGTCCCATCGGGCCTCGAGGTCGGCCCGATCCTCGGGGGTTTCGAGTTCCCATTCGTCCTCGGGCGTGGCGGCGAACCACGGAGCGACCGGTTCGAGCATGACCGAGAGACCAGCTTGACTCCACAGCGCCTGTACGTCGGGCCGGGTGGCGAGCCACAAGAACCCCTTGCTGCGCAGCACGCCGGCCCACTCCGACTCGAGTTCGTCGGCGAGCCGCTGCGGGTGGAACGGCCAGCGGTGTCGGTAGACGAACGAGGTGATGCCGTATTCCTCGGTCTCCGGCGTCGGCTCGTCGTTCAGCGCGGTGACCCATCCGGGTGCGGTCGCCGCCTCGTCCGCGTCGAACAGACCCGTGTCGAGCACCGCGTCGAGCGGGACGTCACCGCGCTCGGCGACGACCACCCGCGCCCGGGGGTTGAGCTGGCGAACCACCCCGATGACTCGCTCGAGATGCTCGGTCGTGACCAGGTCGGGCTTCGACACCACGAGCACGTCGGCGAACTCGACCTGATCGACGAGCAGGTCGCTCACCGAACGGTCGTCTTCGTCGTCGCGACCGACGCCGAGCTCCGCCAGCTCCTCGAGCACCTCGAATCGATCGAGGAACGTCGCCGCGTCCACGACGCTGACCATCGTGTCGAGCTCCGCGATCGATGACAGGCTCTGGCCGTCGATGTCTTCGAAGATGAAGGTCGCGGCGACCGGCATCGGTTCACTGATCCCGGTCGACTCGATGAGGAGGTAGTCGAAGCGGCCGTCGCGTGCGAGGCGGGCGACTTCGATCAGCAGGTCCTCGCGCAGCGTGCAGCAGATGCATCCGTTGGACATCTCGACCAAGCGCTCCTCGGTCCGGTCGAGCGCCGCACCCTCGGCCACCAGCGACGCGTCGATGTTGACCTCGCTCATGTCGTTGACGATCACCGCCACGCGCCGACCTTCTCGGTTGGCGAGCACCTGGTTCAAGAGCGTGGTCTTGCCAGCGCCGAGGAAGCCGGACAGGACGGTCACCGGAAGTCGGCTCTGCATCACCGGTCAGTCCTTCTGGCTGCGTCGGCCGTAGCGACGATTGAACCGTTCGACCCGGCCTGCGGTGTCGACGATGGTCATCGTGCCGGTGTAGAAGGGGTGGGTGTAGCTGGAGGTGTCGAGCAGGACGTGCGGATACTCGTTGCCGTCCTCGAACACCGTCGTCTTCTCGGTCTGAACGGTCGATCCGCAGAGCCAGCGCTGCCCTCCTGCCGAGTCCTCGAACACGACCTGGCGGTACTCGGGGTGGATGTCGGGCTTCATCAGCGTTCTCTTTTCTCGTTGGCGTGGCGATGGGCGAATCGGTGGGGACGCTTCATCGTTCTTCTTTGAACTCGACGTGACGGCGCACGACCGGGTCGTACTTCATCAGCGAGATCCGTTCTCGGTTGTTCACCTTGTTCTTCTTGGTGACGTACGTGTAGCCCGTGCCAGCAGTGCTGCGGAGCTTGATGATCGGACGTCGGTCCTTGCTCGCCTTCGACATGTTCGCCCGCCTCAGACCTTGTAGCCGTTGCGGCGCACCTCGGCGACGACCGACTCGATACCGCGCTTCGAGACCGTCTTGATCGCCCGAGTCGACAACGTCAGCCGCACGTACCGACGCTCGGTCGGCAACCAGTAGCGCTTGTTGTGGACGTTGGGGTTGAAGCGTCGGTTGGTCCGACGGTGGGAGTGTGAGACCGACTTTCCGAACGACGGTTCGGTCCCGAACAGCTGGCATCTACGCGTCATCCTCCGGAGTGTAGCGAGAACGAGAATCGTTCCCGTACAGTGGAATCCGTGCGTATCCCGATCACGGTCGTCGCCACCACCCGACCCAGCGCTACGGCGCTCCCACACGATCGGCGAACTGCGACCGCATTGATCGCACCTCCCGACGCGATCGCAGAGATCGACGCCACCGAGATGCTGCTCGCCGGCGGCATCACGGCGTCAGCGCCGCACACCTACTTCCGGAGCCCCGGCTGTTCGTGCTGTGCGATCCGGGAGGATCTCGTCACGGCGGTCAGTCGAGCGGTGCGACGCAAGGAACCGCCTGAACACGTCGTGGTCGTGGTGGACCCCACCTCCGAGGATCTGCTCACCGTGGTCGGCACGCTGCTGTCGTCGTTCGAGATCAGTCGGAGGTGTTCGCTCGACAGCGTCGTCGTCCACCTCGACGCCGTCGAACTGGCGACTCGGCTCGCCACCGGCGATCACGTGATCGACGGCGGGCTCGAACCGGCAGTTGCGATCGCGGACCGACTCGTCGTCGACCAGCTCGACCGGGTCACCGAGGCGGCACGCAGGTCGGTGTCGCGTGCGCTGCAGGCCCGTGCGGGGTTCGCCCGTCTGGTCGCCGACGCGAGCGCCGACGACCTCGACGGCCAGCTCGACGCCTGGCACGGAGCGCCACTGGCCAACGCGGTCACGCCGCGACGTGACGACGCACCGTCGACCGTTGTACTCCGCGTCGAGACGCCACTCGACCCCGACGCGATCGACGAGTGGCTCGACCTCCTCGT
>JBCBDK010000161.1:0-7814 GCA_038529675.1 Actinomycetota bacterium | reverse complement strand
GACCGCAGTGACGGGGCGACCCGGCGTGACGGAGCCACGACCGCAGTGACGGGGCGACCCGGCGTGACGGAGCCACGACCGCAGTGACGGAGCGACGACCGCAGTGACCCACGGAGTGTTCCGCGCCGGGGTCGCGGTCGCACGTCGGCCGAGGTTGTGGCCGACGGCGATCCGACAGATCCGTCGGTTGGCGCCGCCCGGGTGGTGGCGTCGCCGACCGTTCCTCCCGTTGCCGGCGGGGGAGTATCTCGCGTTCCGGTTGCAGACCCAGTACGGCGACGCCGGTCACCCGTGGGATCCCGACGACGTGGTCGGGTACCTGCAGTGGTGTCGGCAGCACGGTTGAGCCGGTCCGGACTCGTGGTGCCACGGTCTCTCGCGCATATCCAGGAGCAACCACCACCGAATCGAGCGCTCACCGCCGTCGGCGGATCGAATATCCTCGGCGCATGCAGCGAGCGCTGGTCCTGAACGCCAGCTACGAACCGTTGTCGGTGGTGTCGTCGAGACGAGCGGTCTGCCTCGTCCTCGATGACAAGGCCGACCTGGTCGAGAGTGCCGGCGAACCCCTGCGCTCGGTGACGCGCTCGCTCCCGCGACCATCGGTCATCCGGCTGCGCTACATGGTGAAGGTCCCATTCGTGCGGGCGGTTGCACTGTCGCGCCGGGCGATCTTCGCCCGTGACGACCACCGCTGCCAGTACTGCGGCGACCGCGCCGACTCGATCGACCACGTCATGCCGCGCTCGCGCGGCGGGCCGCACGTGTGGGAGAACGTGGTCGCTGCCTGTCGACCCTGCAATCTGGGCAAGCGCGATCGCACGCCCGCCGAAGCCGGGCTCCGGCTGGCACGGCCGTGCCGCGAGCCGAAGGCGACCGCCTGGGTGGTGGTCGGGCCGGCGTCGGTGCCCGACACGTGGCGGCCGTATCTGCCGCTCGCCTCCTGAGCGGACCGCTCCACCGCCTCGCAGGTTGAACGAGGCGCGCCAGCGTGGCGCGCCCCGATGACGCCGCCCTCGCCGCGAACGATCGGTCGCCTCGCTCCGATGCTGCGTCCTCCGCGGTCGCCGATCCCCGTCCTGCAGGTGGGGGCGGTTGGGAGAGAAATGGGGGCAAATGGTTGACGATGGGCTTGCTAGGGGGAAGAATGGGGAGTACTGGGGGCGCTGCCCGGCTCCCCCGGTCAGAGGCAGGGAACCGGGCCCGAGATAGAGGAGGCCGGTTCGGTGTTCGTTGGTGCGTTCGAGCGGCAGCTCGACGAGCGAGGTCGCGTGGCGTTGCCGTCCGCGTTCCGCGAGGGCATCGGCACCGACCCCTACCTCGCCTTCGGCGCCGACGGGTGCGTCCAGGTGCTCTCGACTGAACAGTTCCGATCCGACGCCGACGAGCTCGTCGCCGGCGTCAAGACCGGCTCGGTGTCGCGCCAGCGAGCCCGCGCGTTCGCCGCGTCGGCGATGCGGGTCAAGGTCGACAAGCAGGGCCGGGTCACGCTCGAGTCGCGGCTGCGCGATCACGCCGGGCTGCAGCCTCAGTCGCCGGTGGTCGTGCTCGGCAGCCTCGACCGCGTCGAGTTGTGGGAGCCGACTCGCTACGAGCATGAGACCGAAGCGGGCACCGGCGAGTTCGCCGCTGCGGGCACCGCATCCGCCGCAACGGATCCGACCGATCGCACCGACACCAGCGACACGAGCACCAGCGACGCGAGCGAGATGGAGCCGGCATGACCGCTGCGTTCACCCACGACCCGGTGATGCTCGACGAGATCACCCAGGTGTTCCGCGACGTCCCACCCGGCACGATCGTCGACGCCACGCTCGGCGGGGGCGGCCACGCCGAGGCGATCCTCGCCAGCCGCGACGACGTCGACGTGCTCGGCATCGATCGGGATCCGGACGCGATCGACGCAGCGCTCGACCGGTTGAGCGAGTACGCCGACCGTGTTCGCACCAGCCGCCGTCGGTTCGACGAGCTCGAGGAAGCACTCGCCGAGCACGGGGTGGATGAGATCAGCGGTGCGCTGTTCGACCTCGGTGTGTCGTCGCCGCAGCTCGATCGCGCAGATCGGGGCTTCTCGTATCGCCACGACGGGCCGGTCGACATGCGGATGGATCCCGAGCAGACGTGGTCGGCGGCCGACGTCGTCAACGGCTACCGACGTGAGGAACTGGTCCGGCTGATCCGCCGCTACGGCGACGAGCGCTTCGCCGCTCGCATCGCCGATGCGATCGTTGCGGCGCGCCCGATCGAGACCACCTCGCAGCTCGCCGAGGTGGTGACCGGTGCGATCCCCGCCGCCGCCCGTCGCACCGGCGGGCATCCCGCCAAGCGCACGTTCCAGGCGATCCGCATCGAGGTCAACGGCGAGCTCGACGTGCTCCCCGACGCACTCGAGGCAGCGATCGAGCGGACGCGGCCGGGCGGACGTGTCGCAGTGCTCGCCTACCACTCGGGCGAGGATCGCATCGCGAAGCAGCGGTTCGCCGCAGCTGCCGGCGCGTGCGACTGTCCGCACGACCTGCCGTGCGTATGCGGCGCCATCGAGACCGTTCGAATCGTGCGCGCGCCCAAGAAGCCGTCGGCTCCAGAGCGGGAGAGCAACCGTCGAGCGTCGAGTGCGCGGTTCCGCGTCGTCGAGAAGATCGAGCCCCGCCGGAAGTCCGACGGACGTCTCGTCCTGGATGCGGAGGGGAGCTGACGTGGCACAGCCGCTCCGTTCCGCTCCCCGAGGCGCCTCGCGTCGCGTCCGCGCGGGGCGCTCCGACCCGAAGCTCAGTGTCGTCGCGCGGCGGCGCCGGTGGCCTGCGGTGTTCGGCGGCGTCGCGTTCACGATCGTGATCGCCGGAATGCTCGCTGCTGCGGTCTTCCACACACAACTCGCCGAGCGTCAGTTCGAGATCGATCGGCTCGAGCGAGGCGTGGCCGAGGAGAAGGCCCGCTTCGACGAACTCCGCAACGAGCGAGCCCAGCTGCGCTCGCCACAGCGCATCGCCGATGCCGCCGCCGAACTCGGCATGCAGCCGGGTCAGACCGGTCGGTTCATCGACGTCGACCCACACGACCTGGCTCGCCAGGTCGCGGCGGCAGGCGTCGTCGTCGAGGTCGAGCGAGTAATCGTCTCCGACGATCCGCTCGCTCAGTTCCGCGACGTCAAGGCCGTGTCGGCGGGTCAGCCGTGAGCCGGCGCTCCGACGAACGGCGCCCGATGGTCAAGGACCGGACGGCGAAGCGCTCCGCGTCGACCCGCCGTCGACACGGTGCCGCACCGACCGGTCGACGAACCGGCGCCTCATCCACGTCCGGGCGGACGACCTCGACCCGCAGCCCGACGGCGACTCGGACCATGCGCGCTCGCGCCGACGAGCGCAAGCCTGCTCGCCGCGTGCGTCGACGAAACGATGCTCATCAACGGGGGACCGCGCCGCAAGGCCGGGGAGGTCGGGGGGGCCGGGCCGGCACGCCGCCGCACGGAACGCGCTCCCGCCCCAGAACTCGGTCCGAGCGGTCCGAGGCGGTCCGCCGCCGGGTGTCGGCGCCGACACCGACCGTCCGGGCGAAGGACCAGCGCGCCGGTTCGCCGCGCGCCCGGTTGATCACCGCACTGGTCGTGCTCGCGTGTCTCCTGCTCGTCGTCGTCGGGCGTTTGGCGATGCTGCAGACGACGAACGCCGAGGAGTTTCGGTCGGCAGGCATCCAGCAGTGGACCCGGACCGTCGAGCTCCCTGCGCAGCGCGGCACGATCTTCGACCGCAACGGCCACGAACTGGCGATGTCGGTCCCGGCCGTCGACATCTCGATCAACCCGAAGTTGATCGAGAACGGTCCGGCCGTCGTCCAGATGCTCGACGATCTGCTCGACCTGGACGACGACAAGGTCGCGTCCCTCCTGCGAGAGGTCGCCGCTGCCGATCGTGGGTTCGTCTACGTCGCCCGTCAGGCCGACGACGACGTCGGCGACCAGATCGCCGCGCTCCGCCTCGCCGGTGTCAACGTCGACGGCACGACCCGGCGCGAGATGCCGGGTGGGTTCACGGGCCGAACGGTGATCGGTCGCACCGACATCGACGGCATCGGCATCTCCGGTCTCGAATACCAGTTCGACGAGCTCCTCGCCGGCACGGGAGGCGAGCTGACCCGCGAGATCGCCCCCGGCGGCCGCACGATTCCCGGCAGCGAGAACATCACCGCTGCGCCGGTCGCCGGCGACGACCTCGTGCTCACGCTCGACCGCTCGATCCAGTTCGCGACCGAGCGCGTCATGCTGGAGCGAGTCCAGGCGTTGAACGCTCGCGGCGGCCTCGCCGTCGTGATGGACACGACGACCGGCGAGATCCTCGGCAACGCCTCGGTGCGACGCGACGCCGACACCGGTGAGCCGGTGATCACGACCGGCAACTTCGTCGCAGTCGACAGTTACGAACCGGGTTCGGTCGCGAAGGTGATCACGGTCGCCGGCGCCCTGGATCAGGGCGTCGTCACGCCCGACACGTCGTTCGTCGTCCCGTGGCGCAAGCAGTACTACGACGACCTGCTGAAGGACTCACATCCGCATCCGACCGAGCCGATGTCCGTCTCCGACATCCTGATCGACTCCTCGAACATCGGGACGATCACGATCCAGGAGGAGATGAATCGGTTCGTGCACCACGACTACATGACCGCCTTCGGGCTGGGGTCGAAGACGGCGCTCGACTTCCCGGGGGAGAGCCCGGGCATCTTCAAGGACGCGGACGAGCTGTGGGGGTCGGAGCGCGTGACCGTGTCGTACGGGCAGGGCCTGTCGAGTACACCGCTGCAGATGGTCGCCGCGGTGAACGCGATCGCGAACGACGGCGTGTACGTCGAGCCGAAGCTCGTCGTCGGCACCGTCGGGCCGGATGGCCGCACCACCGATGCCGAGCCGTCGGGCTCCCGTCGTGTGGTGTCCGAACAGGCCGCCCAGCAGACCGCCGAGATGATGCGTCGCGTCGTGTGCGACGGCACCGCCACCCGCGCCCAGGTCGACGGCATCACGGTGGCCGGCAAGACCGGCACCGCATTCAAGGCGCACGAGAACGGCACCTACTACGACGAGCGGGGTCGCCGTGTGTACTACGCGAGCTTCGTCGGCTTCTTTCCGGTCGAGGACCCGCAGCTCACGGTGCTGATCGCCGTCGACGAGCCGCCGGCCGGTACCGGTGATCGATTCGGCGGAACCGCAGCGGCACCTGCGTTCGCCGAGCTGGTGCCGACGCTCATCCACGAGCGCGGCATCACCCCGCCCGACGACACCATCGGCTGCGGCGGAGCGTGACGCCGGTGGACGTGACCGGTCGTCGTCTCGACGCGCTCGTCGCAGAGCTGTCCGACGCCGGACTGGCCGTCGAGCTGGTCGGTGCGACCTCTGACGACGCCGGCGAGATCGTCGTCCGCGGCGCCACCCACGATTCGCGCGAGGTCGCTGCCGGTGACCTCTTCGTGTGCCTGCGCGGCGCCGCGTTCGACGGCCACGACTTCGCCGCCGACGTCGCGGCGGCCGGAGCGACGGCGCTGCTCGTGGACCATCCGCTCGATGTCGATGTCGCACAGCTGGTCGTCGACGACACGCGCATCGCCGCGGGCCCGGTCGCCGCCGCCGTGCACGGCCGTCCGAGCCGCAGCCTCACCGGTGGCGTCGTCGGCGTGACCGGGACCAACGGGAAGACCACGGTGACCGAGCTGCTCGCCACTGCGCTCGACGCTCTCGGACGCCGGGTCGGCGCGGTGGGGACACTGCGCGGCGCCCGCACCACGCCGGAGGCGACCGATCTCCAAGCGCTGCTCGCCCGGTTCGTCGACGAGGGCAGCGACAGCGCCGTGATGGAGGTCTCGTCGCACGCGCTCGAGTTGCACCGGGTCGACGGCACCGAGTTCGACGTCGTGGCGTTCACCAACCTCGGCCACGACCACCTCGATCTGCACGGCACGCACGAGGCGTACTTCCGGGCCAAGGCCCGGCTCTTCGACGGCACCTTCGCGCCCCGGGCAGTGATCAACATCGACGACGTCCACGGCTCACTGTTGGCGATCGAGGCGGCATCGCACGAGCACGTCGAGGTGGCCGAGGTGTCGCGACAGCACCTCTCCGACGTGACCGTCACTGCACACGACCATCGCTACCGGTGGCGCGACCACGACGTCGTCGTCAGGATCGGGGGGCACTTCAACGTCGACAACTCACATCTCGTGCTCGAGATCCTCGTGGCGCTCGGCGTCGACCCGGCCGACGCGGCGCAGGCGCTCTCGGCCGACGTGGTCGTACCCGGACGCTTCGAGCTGATCGACCACCCGGCGGCGACCGCCCGTGCCTTGACCGTCGTGGTCGACTACGCCCACACTCCCGACGGCCTCGAGCAGTTGTTCGACACCTGCCGAGCAGTCCTGGATCCGCTGGCGTCGGACTCGTCCACTCCGGATCGGGGTTCGGGTCCGGGCCGGCTGGTCGCCGTGTACGGGTGCGGCGGCGACCGCGACCGCGAGAAGCGTCCGGCGATGGCGGCGGTCGGTGCGGAGCGGTGCGACCGGGTCGTGTTCACGTCGGACAATCCGCGTCACGAGGACCCGCAGTCGATCATCGATGACATGTGGAGCGGTGTCGCCGAGCAGTACCGTCGTCGTGTCCACTCCATCGTCGATCGACGGGAGGCGATCGACGAAGCGCTCCGAATGGCGCAGTCGGGCGACCTCGTCGTCATCGCCGGTCGGGGCCACGAATCCGTCCAAGACCACGGTGACCATCGCGTCGAGTTCGATGATCGCGACGTCGCCCGTGACCTCCTCTCGCTCCTGGAGCCATCCACGTGATCGCCATCATCGTCGCCGCCGGCGTCTCGACGCTCGTCTCGCTGTTCGGCACCCGCTTCCTCATCGTCTTCTTCCGGACCCGCGGTCAGGGCCAGCCGATCCTCGGCAAAGAAGACCTCGGTCCCGACCATCACATGGCCAAGCAGGGCACCCCGACGATGGGGGGCCTCGCCATCGTCGGCGCCGCGCTGATCGGATGGCTGGTCGCACACATCGGCCCGGTCCTGCCGTTCTCGACGCAGACGATGATCGTGTGGAGCGGCGTGCTGTTCATGGCGGTCATGGGCTTCCTCGACGACTACATCAAGGTCCGCAAGCGTCACAACCGAGGGATCTTCTGGAAGCAGAAGAACTACGTCACGATGCTCGCCAGCTTCGGGATGGCGTGGTGGCTCGTCGTCGGCACCGGCATCTCGGAGACGATCTCGGTCACCCGTGCCGAGGAGTTCGGGTTCGAGGTGCCGACCATCGTGTGGGTGATCTGGGCCGGGCTGATCATCTGGGCGACGACCAACGCCGTCAACGTGACCGACGGCCTCGACGGCCTCGCAGCCGGCTCGGCGCTCATGGGCTTCGGCGCCTTCGTGATCATCGCGTACCTCGCGTTCCGCAACGACCAGCTGTACCCGTCGGTCGTCAACCCGCTCGACCTCGGCGTGTTCGCGGCGGCGTTCGCAGGCGGCTGCCTCGGCTTTCTCTGGTGGAACGCAGCGCCCGCGCGCATCTTCATGGGCGACGTCGGCGCGCTCGCCATCGGTGCCGCACTCGCGTTCCTGGCATTGACGACGAACACCCACCTGCTGATCGTCTTGCTGTGCGCGATCAACGTGATGGAGGCCGGCTCGGTCGCGCTGCAGATGGGTGTGTTCAAGGCGTCCGGCCGCACCATGCGGCTGTTCCGCATGTCGCCGATCCACCACCTCTTCGAGCTGATGGGGTGTCCGGAGACCACGGTCATCATCCGCTTCTGGCTGATCGCGGCGATCTGTGTCGGC
>JBCBDK010000160.1:0-7860 GCA_038529675.1 Actinomycetota bacterium | reverse complement strand
CGCTGCCAGGACCTCGGGTGTCGGCTCGGCCCCTTCGGAACGTGCGAGCAGTGTTGCTCGCGCCTCGTCGATGCCTTGCAGCTCGGGGAGCAGGAAGGCGAAGAACGAGAACGCGAGCAACACCAGCGGCGCGCTCAGCAGGCGCTGCAGGCGCGACGACCGCACGACCGAGTCAGCTCAGCGAGACGCTCGGTGTGAGCAGGATCAGCTCGAACGGGTCGATGACGAGGCCTTCGACGTCGTCACGGACTGCATAGCGCGCCCGATCGTGCACCACCGGGATACCGATGTTGCGCTCTTGGACGTACATCGCCGCTTCGCCGAACAGCCCTTGACGCTCGTCGGTCGAGTCGACCTCGGCGAGCTCGGCGACGAGCGCATCGAACTCCGGATCGCAGTACAGGTTGAGGTTGTAGCCACCCTCGCAGGTGAAGTCGCTCGTGAAGAGCGAACCGGCATCGGCGATGTCGAAGTAGTAGCCACGGGAGCCCAGGAACAGATCGTGTTCGCCGGCGAACACGCGCGCTTCGAGCGGTGTGTACTCGCCGACCTCGACGTCCACGTCGAACCCGACGTCCTGCAGTTGCGCCTGGGCGACCGTTGCGATGTCGGCCAGTTCGTCACGGCCGGTGTAGGTCCAGATCGACAGCGACCGGTCGGCGGGATCGGCGGCATCGACGATGGCGCTGGCCTGCTCCGCCGCATCCTCCGGCGGCAGGTCCTGCGGCGCCCACGCGTTCTCGGCACCGAAGTAGCCGCGGGCGGCGGCGAACTGGCCCTCGAGGAGTTCGTCGGCGATCGCGTCGTTGTCGATCGCGAGCGACACCGCGCGACGGAGGTCGGCGTCGGCCATCGGTCCACTCTGTGTGTTCGAGTACAGCGATGCGGTACGCGGCAGGTCGAACCGGATGAGGTCGATCGAGGCGTCGTCCTCGATCGCTTCGAGTTCCGCGATCGGGATGCCGTCGGCGACGTCCACCTCGTCGGCTCGGATCGCCGCGGCTCGGGCCCGAGCGTCGGGGAGGAAGCGAAACTCGGCGCCTGCAAGTTGAGCGGTCTCGCCCCAGTAGTCGTCGAAGCGTTCGACGGTCAGCGAGTCGGGTGGCGTGAATCCCGTGAGCTGGAACGGCCCGGTGCCGATCGGCTCGGTCGGATCGCTCTCGTAGGCGGCCGGGGCGAGGATGCCCATCGAACGGCTCGACACCCGCAGCGGCAGGATCGGGTCGGGGTCGGAGGTGAGGATGCGCACGGTCGTGTCGTCCACCACCTCGGTCGTCAAGGTGAGACCGCCGAGGCTCCGCGGCGGCGCGGCGACGTTGCTGATGTGGTCGATCGCGATCGCCACCGCATCGGCGTTGAACGCCGAGCCGTCGTGGAAGACGACGTCGGACCGCAGCGCGAACTCCCACGTCGTGGCGTCGATGCGCTCCCACGACTCGGCGAGCGCCGGCGTCGGTTGGCCGGAGGCGTCGGAACGCACGAGCCCCTCGATCACGCCGGCCTTGACGAGCGTCGACGCATCGTCGGACTCGATGGCCAGCCCGGAGTCGGGAGCGAAGGTGAGCGCCACCCGGAGCACACCCCCGCCGTCCGCGTCCGCCGGCTCGTCGGAGCTGCCGTTGTCGGCCGTGTCATCGGTCGTGTCATCGGTCGTGTCGGTCGAGTCATCGGCTGGCTCATCGACCGCGTCGTCGGTGTCGGAAGCGTCGGCGTCGTCCACCGGTTCCGAGCTGTCGGGCGGTGCATCGTCGGCGGCCGGCTCGGAGTCGGCGGCCCCGTCGTCGTCGGAGCCGCACGCAGCGACGAGCATCGACGCAGCGGTGACGGTGGCGATCAGGGATCGGCGTGTGAGCATGGATGGTCTTCCTCGCGGATAGTTGGAACGGATACTGGATGGATCAGGGGTCAGGACGGCGACAGCTGCTCCGCCGCAGTGGCGTTGGTGTCGACGAGCCGGCCGTCACGGATGCGATGCACGACATCGCTCATCCGCTCGACGAGCGCGAGTTCGTGCGAGATCAAGATGTAGGTGGCGCCGATCTCGTGCTGGAGTTCGTCGAGCAGCGACAGCAGCCCGGCACGGATCTCCCAATCGAGCGCCGACGTCGGCTCATCGAGCACGACGACCCTCGGTCGCCGGATCAGCGCACGGGCCACGCCGACGCGTTGGCATTGACCGCCTGACAGCGTCGTCGGGTACCGGTCGATCTGCGCCGAGGTCAGCCCGACATCGGTGAGGAACTGCCGTGCACGGTCGCCGGCTTCGAGCGAGGTGGCGCCGGCGGCGACGAGTGGCTCCGCGACCTGCTCTCGAACCGAACGTCGTGGGTTCAACGAGCCGAACGGATCCTGGAACACATACTGGACGAGACCGGCCCGCTCGAGCCGGCCGACCCGGTTTGGGCCGGTCATCAGCCGTCCGCCGACCCGAACCGAGCCGTTGGTGGGATCGAGTGCACCCACCACGATCTTGGCGAGCGTGCTCTTGCCGCTTCCGGAGCGACCGACCAGACCGACGGTCGAGCCTGCCGAGGCGGAGAACGTGACGTCGCTGAGGACCCGAACCGCGTCGGACCGGAACGGACCGGATCGACCGAACACCTTGCCGACACCCTCGATCTCGAGTGTGGTGTCGTTCGCCGGCTCGTCGGTGGCTGCGGCTGGGAGCCTCGTCCGTGTGACGTCGGCAATCGTGTTGACCGTCGTGACCGAGGCGGGATCGGTGGCCGGGAGGGAGCGTCCGCCAGCGATCGTGGTCACCTCGTCGGCGACCTGCTCCACGACGGAGTGGTCGTGGGTGATCATCAACACCCCAAGTCCGTCACGGGCGACGCGTCGGCGGATGAGGTCGAGGACTCGGTCCTGGGTCTCGTGGTCCAGGGCGGTCGTCGGTTCGTCGGCGATCAACACCTGCGGGCGATTGCAGATCGCGATCGCAAGCGCGACTCGTTGGCACATGCCCCCCGAGAGTTGGGCGGGCCGTGATCGGGCGACACGTTCGGGGTCGCGGAGGTCGACGGCGGCGAGCCCCTCGAGCATGAGGTCGTTCGCCTCACGTCGCGTCACGCGCCGATGACGGCGAATCGCTTCGACGACCTGCCAGCCGACACGGAATGCGGGGTGGAGGCAACCGAGCGCGTTCTGACCGACGTACCCGATCCGTGCACCACGGATGGTGGTCCACGCACGTTGATCGACGGTGAGCAGGTTCGCGTCGGTGCCGCCGAGCGTGATCGCTCCCTCGGTCCTCGCCGTCGGTGGGAGCAGCCCGATCGCAGCGAGCGACGTGAGCGTCTTGCCGCTTCCCGAGGCGCCGAGCAAGCAGTGGATCGAACCGGCGCGGACATCGAGCGAGACACCTTCGACCGGCACCGTGTCGCCGAACGCGATGCGCAGATCATCGACCCCCAGAGCGTTCATCGAGCCCAACGTAGCTGAGAACAAGAGCGATTCTCATATGCGATCGAATCGACTCGCTCCTCCGCCTTCGGCGCTGGACCGCCCACCTGCTCACGCGAACGAGAAGGTGATGCGAGATTCGACGGGAAGCTGTTCCCACCAGTGGTGGTGCCGCCGATACACGGTTGGATCGCGATCGGCGAGCAACCCGTTGAGCGACATCGCTTCGGCTTCGAGTTCGTCGACCGTGCGCTCGGCGAGGTCGGCGAACGCAGCGATCTCGATGGTCTCTTCGAGTGCCCGCCAGACCCCGGCGACGTGTCCGTCAACAAGGAGGCACGGCAAGACGTCGCCGTTGCGACGCAGGACGTGGCGCCGGTACTCCTCCGGGATGAGACGCGTCCGGTCCGCGTAGGCGAGCAGTGTGTTGTCCCACATCGGGAGGAGCCGTGCGGGCGTCGGCATGTGGTCTGCGATCGGTCGATCGGGCAGGTCGAACAGCTGCCCGCTCGGGCCGTCGAGACGTACGACGTCGATTCGATCGAGTGCGTCGTCGACCGCGGCGAGGCGCAGGATGGTGAACTGGCCGATGTCGCGCCTCGTGGCCGGCCCGAACGCTTCGAGATAGCGACGCACGACGCGCGCAGTTGCCTCGACGCGGTCGATCGTCTCAGCGTCGTGGACGACGAATCGAGCAGGGTCGGAGAAGGACCACGGATGGTCGCCGTGATGATGCCGCCATGGTGCGGTGAACCGCAGTGCGCGCCACAGGCCCGGTGCGGGGTTGTCACCCATCAGTCGGGTCAGTTCCGCTTCGATCTCGCGGCGCGTGCGGGGCTCGGCGAGGAACTCCGCGAGCTGTTCGGTCAAGTGCTCAGCGCGCTCGACGGTCATGCCCGTCGAGGTGAACCTTCGGTCGCCGAATCCCGCGCCGCGCAGGTTGGGCAGCATCGCCGATCGGTACACGGCGAGGTCGTCCGCATGAACCGTGTGCAACGTCAGACGGAGCAGGCTCGCCTTCACGAGCGATGCCGACCGATACGCCTCGTCCAGGCGCACCGGGTCGAAGTCGCTGACTCGGTTCCAGAGCGCGAGGTACGTCGACGCCGCGCTCTGCGACTGCAGCGGGCCGAAGCGCCGAACCGCCTCGGCCGTGGTGATCGTGGATCGTCGAAGGAGACCTTGGCGCAGCAGGGTCGTTCTGTTGAGCTGAGTCGGGGTGAGAGTCACGGTGGTCTCGCTCGAGTGCTGCATCTGCGACGGCCCACGTTGACTGCAGCGTGGTCACGCTCGTCAAGATCCGACCGGCCGGTCGGATCCTAGATTCGGGCGGCGTGCTGACGGCGCGGGCTCAGTAGTTCGGGACCTTCTCACCCCGGGATGCGTGGTCGACGATTCGGTCGATCCGTCGATCACGAGTCTCGGCCCGTTTCGCCGAGGCGACCCACCGCAAGACGTTCCGTCGATACGACGATGCGCTCGTCTCCCACCAGTGGATCGCATTGCGACGCCGGAGTTCTCGCTCGAGGTCGGCGGGTGTGTCGAGTCGATCGACATGGGCACGCTCGTCGACGAGCCCCGACCCATACGCCCGTTCGAGCGCCGACCGCCCCGCAGGGTGCACCCTGCCTTCGAGCTCCAACCGTGCGAACCGATCGAGGTACGTGGCCGCCCAGCGATCCTGTCGGCGCGGCGAGACCAGTTGCATCGTGCGCTCGTGGTCGAGCGCGAACCGCCGACCGTCCACCCAGCCATGAGCGACGAGCGCATCGAGGACCTCGTCACGGCTGACGTACCGATCCGGAACTGCCTTCTTGAAGGTGACGATCAGGACGGCGTCCTCACGACCGTGATGCTCGCGGAGCCAGTCCCACAGATCGCCCGCTCGTTCGATCTGCACCCGTTCGAGATCCGGTACCTCCATGCGCCGAGTCTGGCTGTGCGTTGAGGTCGAGGGTGAGCATGCCCAGCCGGTACGACAACCGGTCAGGAGCCGACGGGCGGAAGTGCCCCGCGACCTGAGCGTCGACGTCCGGCGATCCGGGCGGTCACCTCGACCTGGCGTTTCGCGGAGCGGATGACGGGAATCGAACCCGCGTTCTCGGCTTCGGAAGCAGGGACTCGGTTCGTGGTGCATGGCCAATCGCCCGAGCGCGGCCTGTGGCGAGCCTACCGTTGTCTCTAAAGCGGATGCCCTAGTTCTTTGGAGACGCTGTGCGACCTGCAAGGCAACGTTCCAGTCGGCAGGACTTGTGCTTGCGTCAGTCTGGATCGTCGATCGGCGCCGTCGACTCACAAGGAAACAACGGTGCTCTTTCAAGACGTCGTTTGTCCCGAAAGGAAGCTTGAGGGTCGGAGTCAGTCTCCCCGGAACGCGGTCGCCTCAGCACGTTCCCGAGCGCCGGACCGCTCGCGTACGTGGCCGTACTCGGGCGGTCTCGTAGCGGTGCGCCGGCCGACGATTTACGTGGGCCAGTGTGTCCGCGTGTGCGTGAGGCGAGCTCCGAGGTGACCGGCATCGATGTCGGTCGACTCGATCGGGTGGAGCGAGCCAACGGCTTGACCGCCTTCACTCGTTGGATGGAACAACAACTCCGCCTCGACCCCCGTCTGCTCGTCGAGCGCTTGGTACTCGACGAGTCGTCGGTGCGAGGGATCGCGCCGCTGCAGGGGAAGCCACTGCGGCGCTGCTCGAGGTGGCCGATGCGCGTAGCGACGGCGAGATGTCTTGCTCCGCCACGGCAGTTGACGTGGCGCCCATTTGGGCGGACCGGCGTGGTCGGCATGCGAGCGAACCTGCGTGCCGACCACGCAAGAGGTCACTCCGGAACGTCGAAGACGTGGATCTTGTTGTCCGCTCCGGCGGCGGCGAGCTTGCGGCCGTCGGGTGAGAAGGCAATCGCGAACACGTCGCTGTGGAAGCCGTCGAACGTCGCCACGTCGGCGCGCTGGTCGTAGTCGAAGATCTCGACCTTGTTGCGTGATCCGCCGGCCGCGACGCGGGATTGCGTCGGGCTGGTGGCGACGGCGTAGCAGTTGCCGCCGACGTTGAGCTTCTCGATGAGGTCGCCCGACTTCGGGTCCCACATCTTCACCTTGTTGTTGGCGTCGCCGGAGAAGAGATAGCGGCCGTCGTTGCTGTAGGCGAGGCCGTAGACGTTGCCCCAGCAGTGCATGCTGCCGACCTTGTCACCGCTCTCGACGTCCCACAGGCTGATGTAGTTGTCGGCGCTGCCCGCCGCGACCGTCGTCCCGTCCGGGCTGTAGGCCAGCGAGACGATGTCGCCCCAGGTCCACTTGGACTTGCCGACGAGTGAGCCGCTCTCGACGTCCCAGAGGTACACCTTGTTGTCGCTTCCCGCAGCGACGACGTACTTGCCGTCGGGGCTGAAGGCGAGTCGATACACGTTGTGCTTCTCGTTCGCCTCGCCGAGCTGCTCGCCGGTGGACCCGTCGAGCAGGCGCAACTTGTTGTCGGTGCCGCCCGACGCAACGAGGTCCTTCGACGGGTGGTAGGCGACGGCGTACACATTGCCGTGATGCTCGATCGGCTCGCCGATCGCATCGCCGGACTCGGCGTTCCAGATCCGGACGGTGTTGTCGTTGCTGCCGGAGGCGATCTTGGTGCCGTCCGAGCTGAACGAGACGGTGTGGACGTTGCCGGAATGGCCGGTGAGTTCCATGGGGGTTCCTTTCGGGAAGATGGCTGCGGCCGCCGGGTGCGACCACCTCGGCATCGTCCTCCCCGACCGGGTGGGCCGGCTGGGTGCTTTCCGGGCCGTCAGGATCCTTCGGCAACCCACCCTGGGTGGACCGACGATCCACGACCTCCCGACGCCCGCTCCTCCGAAACACCCTGGGTCGAAGGCGATCACTCACCCCGACGACCGTGACCATGCCTCCGAACCGCATCGCCCGATGCCCACCGATCAGGAGGAACCAACATGACCACCGCCACCGTCCCATCCGTCAGCACCGGCGCAGGCAGCACAACGCTCGTCGCACGGCTGACCCGCTTCATCGTGCTGTGGACCATCGCCGGGGCACTCCTCGACGAACTCAGCGACCTGCGCACCGGACGGAGCCGGCGATGATGAACGTCTTCGACGCGCTCGGCAAGGGTGCGGTGGCCACCACGCTCGACGTCGACAACGCCCTCTACATGACCGCCGAGACGCAGGCGGTCGAGAAGAAGGACCAGTCCCGCCTCATCGGGTGGGGCATCCTCATCGAGTACCTGTCCCGAGTCGGAATCGCCTGGCTCGCCCTCGAGGTGATCTCCGGCGACGAGGCGCTGTTCACGATCGGCGACACGAAGGTGACGCCGGTGATGGTCGCGCTGCTGCTCGCCGGCCTGTTCCTGTTCGTGTCCAATCTGAAGGACGTCGGCGACTTCCTCGTCGGACAGGAAGAACAGACCGAGGTGAAGAAGCAGCCGTTCAAGCGGGTTCTCCTCGAGAT
>JBCBDK010000159.1:0-7862 GCA_038529675.1 Actinomycetota bacterium | reverse complement strand
GATGCGTCTCGATCCGATCGAGCTGTACGGACCGCTCGCTCATCAGGCGCTGCTGGACGGTGAGATCGATCTTGGACTCATCTGGTTCCCGGCAGCTCACCCCGACCTGGCAGCTACGGCCGTTGCGGAGCGGGCGTTCGTCAGCGTGCTGCATCGGGATCACCCCCTCGCTGACCAGAACGAGGTTGCGCTCGCCGACCTTGCCGAGGAGGAGTTCGTGCTCTCGCCGCGGACACAGAACCCCGGCTTCTACGACGCCATCAACGAACGCTGTACGACCGCGGGTTTCACTCCGTCGATCCGACAGCACGTCGGCGGCTTCCGGTCGGTCCGAACCATCATCGGCACCGCCGGTGGCGTCGGGATGACCACCGAGACGTCCACGACCGATGTCGACCTCGGCAACACCGTCGCCGTTCGCCTCAACGACGTCGCCCCAGCAATCCTGAGCGCAGTCATCAGAACCGACGCGCCACCAACCGTCCGCGAGGTCGCATCAATGTTGCCAGCGATCTCAACGCCGTAACAACACCGCCGGAAGCGCAGAATCGTGCGGCAGGTCACCGGGGCCGTGCATCGAGACGAACCTGCTCGAGGAACGCGCTGACCAGCGGTCAACGAACCCCACCGGACTCGGCACGTTGCGGGCTGGTCGACCACTGGTCACTTCTCCGATCGCCCGCTCACCAGAGTCGGCCATCGCCGCCACGAGCGCGTCGATGTCGACCGACAGGCAGCCTCCGATCGCCGCGAGTGAGCCGCTCAGTCCCGCTGGGCGAACGCTCCGACGACGCCGGCGAGTCGTCGTTCGAGTTCGGCCCGAGCGGCCGACGTATCCCGACCGACGTCTCCACCCGGCGCATGCACTCGAATCCTGCTGCCGCCAGGAGTCTGTTCGACCCCGACGCGAAGATCGGCGAGTTCGGAGTCTGCGATCGCGCTGCGCACCACGTCGGGCCGAACCTTCACATCGGCCTCGGCGACGACCTCGACGAGCGCCGGGTCGTCCGCCGACGGCCGGGTCTGGCCGAAACGATCGAAATAGGTGATGTCACGAGCCGGATGGCGCCGGGGCGACGCCGAGAAGTCGACTCCCTTGGTGTACGCAACCGGGAAGAGACAGATCTGTGTGACGTCGTCGGGCAGATCGAGCAACTCCGCAACTGCGTCCGCCTCGCCGAGGTACATCGTCGTCCAGACCGAGCCGAGTCCCCGACTGCGCAACGCCACCATGAAGCTCCACGCCGACTGGATCACCGAGTCGAACAATCCGGGTCGGCCGCTGCCGTCGTGTCGGCCGAGGATGGTCGGAATCACCAGGGCGGGCATCGACGCGATGCTCTCGGCGAGCCGCTTGGCTCCCTGCATCATCCGAGCGTTGGGATGGTCGGTTCCCTCGAGACGCTCCGCCGTCTCGATCACCCAGCTCCCTCCGGCGGCAAGGTACAGCTCGGCGAGCCGATCCTTCGTCGGCTGGTCCCGGACGATCATCCACCGACGGCTCCCCAGGTTGCCGCCCGTCGGTGCCTGCTCGGCGACGTCGATGCAGTCGAGCAGCACCTGGTCGTCGACCGACCGTTCCAGATCAAGACGCATGCGCACCGCTCGCGTGGTGGTCAGCGCGTGGTCGACGACCTCGACGTAACGATCGGTACCCGGTGCGAACTCCATCGGCCCAGTGTCGCAAGCGGCGCGTCTCGATGTCACTCCAGTCAAGTGAGCCGATGGACATCGACCGAGACGTCCAGGCGCTGCTGCGCCGACGGGCCGATCACGACACCGCGGAGCGGTGCGACGTCGGCATAGTCGCGACCCCATGCGACGGTGACGTGACGATGAGGCGGAAACTGGTCATTGGTCGGGTCGAGGTCGAACCAGTGCAACTGCGGCACTGCGGACTCCGGGACCTCGGAGTCCGCAGTATCGGAACCGGTCGTCGACGCGTCGGGCACCCACACCGAACACCAGGCGTGGGAGGCGTCGGCCCCGATCGACTTCTCCTCGCCCGATGGCGGATCGGTCTCGATGTACCCGCTGACGTACGAGGCCGGCAGCCCCACCGACCGGATCGCGGCGATCGCGAGGTGGGCGAAGTCCTGACAGACGCCGCGTCGCTGCTCGAGCACGGTGTCGAGCGGTGTCGCCCAGTCGGTCGCCGTCGGGTCGAATACCCACTCGGTGAAGATCGTGTGCGTGAGATCGGCGATCGCATCGACGAGCCGACGACCCGACGTGAACGTACGGCCGGCGAGCTCGTCGAGCAGGTCGCGACGGCGTTCGGGTGTCGTCGCTGCCGTGAGCGCCCGGTACGGACCGACCGCGATCGCCGCGGGGCCGGTCAGCGTGGCAGCGGTGGTCGCGACCTCTTCCCACGTGAGCGCCGACGACGGGGCGACCGGCCGGTCGATCTCGACGATCGAGGTCGAGGTGATCGAGAACGAGTCGTGCGGACGATGCACCCCCACCTGGGTGACGTGGTTGCCGAACACATCGCGACGATCGTCGTACTCGTTGGGCTCGGGATCGATCACCAGCTCCCGTTCGACGACGTGCTGCGTCGGTCGCGTCCGGGGCAGGAGACAGGCCACGGAGTAGGCGTCCGAGACGCTCATCCCGTACGTGTAGCCAGTGCGGTGCGTGACCCGGTAGCGGCGCGGCCACGCGGCGTCGGCGCTCCCGTCCACGGGCGTCCCGCCGGCCTCGACGTCGCTCATGCGACGGCTCCGGGGTCGGTGACGGCGCTGCGGAACAGCATCGGGTGCGGAGGTGCGGTGAGTTCGGTGGCGTGGAGCCGAGCGGCGAGCTCGTGGAGCTCCTCGATCAGCAGCTCGCACTCGGCCGGGGCTGCGAGGCCGTCGAGGCGCGCACGCAACTCGACTGCGCTGGTTGCGCCCGGTTCCCAGCCGATCGACGTCGCGTTGCGTTCGAGCCCGAGGAGCGACGCACGCGCGGATCGGGGATTGCGTTCGTCGAGGAGCGACAGCGCCAAGACCGTGCCGAGTTCGACGTCGGACCGATGACGTCGGCGATACGCCACCAGGCTGTCGTTGGCGGCCAGCACGGCTTCGAGGCCGTGGCGACGCTCGTGCTCGGCGAGGCGGGGGTCCCGGCCGCAACGCATCGACGTGGCTGCGCTGGTGAGGGCGACGACGGCGCGTTCGTAGCGCCGGGCGAAGTCGCCGAAGTACCAGGCCGGCCCGCGTACGACGCTCTCACTCCAGAGTCCTGCGAGGGCGGAGAGCCCGGTGAGGAGGTCGTCGATCGCATCGATCTGCAGCGGCCGATCGGCGAGGGTCCGACGCGGTCCGTTCAGCCCGGCGAGCACCCGACCGGCGGTGGCCGACAGGAACTCGCGGACACCCGAAGCCTCGGCGAGCACGGACCCGACGTGGAAGTCGAGCGACGATGCGGCCGATGCGATCACGATCTCGTCCGCGCCGAGCTCGTCGAGCGGATCGTGGTCGGCGGGATCGACAGAGGCGAGCGCCGCCGGCGGGCCGGTGAGCGCGTCGAGCAGGTGCATCGCCGTCACCGAACGGTCGGTCGCAACGACGCGACACGCCCGAGCAACCACCTCCGCGCGCTCGGCGGCGCGGCCGAGCCAGTAGAGCGAGTCCGCAGCGCGGGTCGGGACCGACGTGATCAGATCGACCTGCGGTGCGTGGCGGGCGGCGACGACGACCGGCGGCGCCGGGTGCTCGACGTCGATCTCGACCCAGACGTCTTTCGCGAGCAGCGTCGTGGGGCGCCACGGGTCGTCCTCGTGGCGCAGCACGCGACCGGTCGCACTCGGAACGACGACGATGCCGTCGTCGGTGGCGACCGCATGGATCCGCAGCACGATCGGCGCCTCCTCCAGTCGCCCGGTGCCCGGGTTCCAGATCGGCACCCGCTCGGCCCGACGGCCGAGCCAGGCGTCGACCCCGCTGACGTCGGGTGCCACACGTGAGGCGTCGCTCCGTCGGCCGGGTGTCAGGCCTTCGTCCTGCGGTGGGCACCGAAGCCAGACGTCGTCATCGAGGAGCGCCATCCCCGCGTCGTCCCATCGGCGGCGGAGCACCTCGTCTTCGACCAGCCCGGCGCCGTGCGCGTTGGCGATCGTCAGCGAGCCTGCGGATGCCGCGAGCAGCACGGCCGGGACTCCGACCGATCCGCGGGCGTTCGCCTCGAGCGGGTCGAGCTGTGCGTCCGGCAGCAACCGGTAGAGCACGTCGATCTCCTCGAGTCCGCCGAGCGTCTGCAACCACAGTCGACGGTCACGCACGACCAGGTCGGAGCCCTCGACGAGGTTGAACCCGAGTGTGGTCGCGAGGTACGAGTGCTCGACGTAGGCGGGGTGGTCGATGCCGCCCGTGAACACCGCCACCCGAGGGCCGTCGACGTCGGAGGTGTCGACGAGACCGCGCCGAAGCACGTCGAGCGTCGCATCGAGCGACCGGATGCCGTCGAGCTCGGTCCCCACGACCTGCGACATCACGCCGCGATTGAGCAGCGAGTACCCGAGCCCGACCGGACCGTCCGTATGATCGCCGACGAGGAACCACACGCCGTCCTCGGTCCTCGCGATGTCGGCCGCGTACGTGGTCAACCAACGGCCGGCGCCCGCCGGCTGACCCCATCCGGACGCCGCCGCGAGTCGATACCGCGCCGAACCCCAGAGCAGCGCCGGGTCGACCACGCCCTCGGCCACCAGGCGCCGATCGCCGTAGAGGTCGTGGAGGATCGCATCGAGCATCGCCATCCGGCGTGACACCGCACCTTCGATCCAGGCGAAGTCGGCCGCCGACAGCCGATACGGCAGCGGGTCGACCGGCCATGGTCGACTCTCGGACGCGACCATGCGTCCGTCCGAGCGCACGGGCAGGTCGTGAACGATGAAGCCCGCGCCCTCACCGGCGAGCAGGCGGTCGAGCAGGCGGCGCCGTTCGGACAGTTCGGCCGGTTGGGCCGCGGGGACCGTGCCGGCGATCGCCTGGGCGGCATCCAGTGCGGCGGAGTCCATGCGAGCGTCAGGCGTCCGGGACGATGAGATAGCGCTCGGCGATGGCGGCGCCGAGGGTGCCGAGCGCGAGCTGCACGCCGTCCATCGCGCCGTCGAGGTCGGTGCCGTCGGCAGCGTTCGCGGAGGTTGCACCGAGGTCGGCGATGGCGCAGTCGAGCGCACTGCGAACGCCGTCGGCGTCGCTGAGCAATTCGAGGCTGCGGCCGATCTCGTGGAGGCAGAAGCGGACCGACCTCGGGAACGTGTCGTCGAACAGCAAGAACCGCACGACGACCGACGCGTCGATCGGTCCGTGTGACGCCCGCTGGTACATCTGCAGCGCCGACAGCGACCGCAGGACGCTCATCCAGTGCACCTCGTCGTACTCGAGGTCGCCCTGGGTGGCCATCAACGTGGCCGCACGTACGCCGACGACCCGGGTGGTCATGTCGGCCCGCTCCAGGTACCGACCCATCCACCACATCTCGTACGCATCGTCTCGGCGCATCGTCGAGTGCAACACCCCGTCGAGGCGACGGCTCGCGTCGATCACCTCGCGCAGCACACGGCCCCGGAAGCGTCGATCGTCGGCCCGGTCGCCTTCGTCCTCCACGAACCGCCAGAGGTCGTTCACCGTTCGCCACGCCTCACGGGGCAGCAGCTCTCGACACGTCCGCAGATTGTCGCGGGCCGCCCGAACGGAGCGGCGAACACTGCCGGCACGTTCCGCGTCGCTCACGAGCATGTGGACGACCGATCGTTCATTGCCGAGGTCGACCGATTCTGATTCGGCGCTGCCCGGGCCGAACACGGCGAGCAACGATCCCCACGGCCGAGCGCTGTCGTCGGTCACCGGCAGGTCGTCGAACAACTCGCCGAACGAGACGACGAGGCGCGACGTGTCCTCGGCCCGCTCGAGGTACCGGGCCGCCCAGTAGATGCGGTCGGCGGCGCGAGTCAGCAGCGCCATCAGGCCGCTCCCCCACCCGAGGTCTGCGACTGGGGCTGCACTTGGCCCAACGTCTGTGCCTGCGGGCTGGCGGCGATCGGTTCGGTGTGGCGGGTGCCGTTGGCGTCGACGATCCAGGTGTCCTTGCTGCCACCGCCTTGCGACGAGTTGACGATGAGCGACCCCTCGCGCATCGCCACCCGCGTGAGGCCACCGGACGTGACGTGGCTTCGACGGCGGTCGGCGGTCGACCCGGTGAGCACGAACGGCCGCAGGTCGACGTGACGCGGAACGAGCTCGCCCTCGATCAGCGTGGGAGCGGTCGAGAGCGAGATGATCGGCTGGGCCACCCAGTTGCGCGGATCCTCGAGGATCGCATCGGCAGCGGCCGACAGCTCGGCTTCGGTGGCGCGGTCGCCGATCACGATGCCGTACCCGCCGCTCTCGTTCGCCGGCTTGAGGACGAGCTCGTCGAGGTGTGCGAGTACGTGATCGCGCTCGTCGGCGTACATGCATCGATACGTCGGCACATTCGCGACGATCGGTTCTTCGTCGAGGTAGTAGCGGATCATGTCGGGCACCCAGGCGTACACGCACTTGTCGTCGGCGACGCCGGCGCCGGGGGCGTTGGCGATGCCGACGTTGCCGGCCTTCCAGGCACGCATCAGGCCCGACACGCCGAGCATCGAGTCCGGCCGGAACACCTCGGGGTCGAGGAACAGGTCGTCGACCCGGCGGTAGATGACGTGGACTCGCTCGCGCCCGGCGGTCGTGTGCATGTAGACGCAGTCGTCGTCGCCGACGACGAGGTCCCCGCCCTCGACCAGCTCGGCGCCCATCCGCAGCGCGAGGAACGAGTGCTCGAAGTACGCCGAGTTGAACACCCCGGGCGTCAGGACGGCGAGCGTGGGGTTGGCGACGCCGTCGGGTGCCAACGAGGCGAGCAGCTTGTTCAGTTCGTCGGTGTACGTGTCGACAGGGCGAATCGACTGATCGACGAAGAGCTCGGGGAACGCCCGCTTGGTCACGGCCCGGTTCTCGAGGACGTAGCTGACGCCGCTCGGCACCCGCAGGTTGTCCTCGAGCACGTAGAACGTGCCGTCGTCGTCGCGCACGAGGTCGGAACCGGAGATGTGCGCCCACACGCCGCGGGGCGGGTCGATGCCGACACACTCGGGCCGGAAGTTGACCGAGTCCTCGAGCAGGTCGGCCGGGAACACGCCGTCGCGAATGATCTCCCGGTCGTGGTACACGTCGTCGATGAAGCGGTTGATCGCGACGAGCCGCTGGACCAGTCCCTCTTCGACCCGGTTCCACTCGCGGCCGTCGATGATCCGTGGAACGACGTCGAACGGCCATGCGCGATCGATGTTCTCGCCGTCGGAGTAGACGGTGAACGTGATCCCCATCGTCAAGATGTCGAGCTCGGTCGCCTGCTGGCGGGCCACGAGTTCGTCCGGGCTCATCCGCTCGAGTGAGCTCCAGAGCGACCTCGCCGCCGGGTGCGGCGTCCCGTCCGGCTGCAGCAGTTCGTCCACGGCGCCGACACTACGCTCCCGTCGCCCGGCCCGGACCGATCGCCCGATCGGGTGAACAACCGCTCAGGAATATACTTGCGTCCGCAAGGTTGTACGGGCCATGACCATCGAACGCACCACCCCCGCCGCGACCGTGCAGTCCGACGCACAACCTGGCGTCGACGTCCGACGGGCGTCGGACCGGTTCCGGACCGATGCCGGCTGGCTCGAGTCGGCGCACTCCTTCTCGTTCGGGCACCACCGCGACCCGCGCAATACCAACCACGGACTGCTGCTCGTCAACAACGACGACATCGTGCGAGGCGGTACGGGCTTCGAGACCCATCCGCATCGCAACATGGAGATCGTCACCTGGGTGCTCGGAGTCCTTGTGTTCGAGTTCGCCGTCGAGCAC
>JBCBDK010000158.1:0-7862 GCA_038529675.1 Actinomycetota bacterium | reverse complement strand
TCCGGCAGCGCTTCGTCGATGCGGTCGACCGCATTCTGAACCGCATCAGTCGTTCGAACCAGGACGCCATCGCCCGATCGTTCCTCCGTCGGCTTGAACGTGATCTGCAACACACCTGTCGATCGGGCGATGACCTCAGCTCGCGGTGAGATCTTGAACTCCTCGCCGAACCTCTCCGTGATGTCGCCGATCGCACGCTTCACGCTCTCCTCGCTGCGGCCGACGCGGAGCACGACGGAGTTGGCACGGACGAAGACGGGCGAAGTCGTGCCGCGAGAGACAGCGATCATGCGGGCGTACGCTCGCTGATACCACCACTCAACCGTGGTCTCGGCCTGCCTGGCAGGGCCGGCCTCCTTCGCTGCTTGGGTGCTCTCGCCGGAGTACTCCGGTGTCTGTTCGCCGGCCATGGCGACCTCCCTCTCGCGCCTTTGCGTGGTCCTCTTCTACCATTCGCTCATCGGGGTAGCTGCCGAAATCCTCGCGGGGCACCCGCTCGACGTCGTTCATCGGGATCCCGACGCGGCCCGCGATGCGGCGGAGGCGCTGCTCGCGGCTCCGGCGAGCACGACGCGTGAGCGGTCGATCGCACGATGGACGTTGGGTCTTGTTGAACGCGAATCGAGTCGCCATCACATTTCCGTTCGAGAGCTCCGTATCGCTCGTGACCTCGCTCGCTCAGCGAGCGACGTGGACCTTCACGCCGAGGTCTCGCTCAGCCTCGCTCACGGACTGAGCAGCGTCGGCGAGGTCGCCGACGCGCTGGAGATCGTCCAGGCTGTCGGGCAGGGCGTCGCGCCCGGGCTGCAGGCTCGATGCGCAACCCAGCGAGCGCTGCTGTTGTACCGCCAGGGCCGGCTCGCGGAGTCCCTGCCAGCGTTCGAGGCTGCGCGCTCGGAAGTCTCGAGCCTCGGTGATGAGGCGACCGAGTGCCGGCTTCTTGCGGATCAAGGGCTGCTCCTCGCTCGTACCGGCCGCTACGAGGCTGCACGGTCAGCCCTCGAACGTTCGGCGGAGCTCGCTCGTGCCCATGGTCTGCGGTTCGTTCGAGCGGTTGCGACTCACAACCTCGCCTTCGTCGATTCGCTGGTCGGCGACGTCCCGAGCTGTCTGCGCCGATTGCGTGCGGCCGAGCGACTCTACGAGGCGGTCGGGAATCCGGACGGAATCGGTCTCGTCATGGCCGACCGCGGAATCGTGTACGGCGACGTCGGTCTGCTGGCTGAGGCTCGATCGGCGATCGCATCAGCCATTGCGGTGCTGAGGGAGACGGGCAATCGTTCGGACCTCGCCGAGGTCCTGCTCCTCGCGGCGGAGCTCGACGCTGGCGACGACCGGGCCGAAGCGGCGGTCCGGTTCGCTGAAGAGGCCGCGGCCCTGTTCGACCGGACGGGCCGAGCGCGACTCGCGCTCCGTGCGGAGCTGACGAAACTCGAGGGCCTCGCCGCGGTCGCCGTCGAGCCGACCGAGGTGGCCGGGAGAGCGATCGAGGTCGGCGATCGTCTTGCGCGCTCGTCGTGGCGCTCCGATGCTGCAACCGCCTATGCCGTCGCTGCCTGGGTGGCCCGACGCAGTGATCCCGAGCTCGTCGCACTGGCCAAGCGACGATACGACCGGCTGCGACCGCAGGCCGGCGGTCGTGAGGCGATCCGAGTGAGCGCTGCGATGGCCGCGGCGGCGTTGGAACTCGGTGACCGCCGCCGATCGCGTCGCTGGGTCACTGCGGGCCTGGCTGCAGCGGTGGAGCGGGGCCACTCGCTCGGCGCAGCCGACATGCGCTCCGGACTCTTCGCGAGTCGGTTCGTCGGTGAGCTCGCTTGGGTCGGCATTGAGCTCGCGATCTCCGACGGTCGCGCGAGAGAAGCGCTGTCACGGTCTGAGTCGGTGCGTCTCGCAGCACACGTGCCGCCTTCGCGCGAGGGCGACCACGTGCTGAGCGATCTGCTCACGGAGCTTCGGCGTGTGCGCTCCGAGGCGCGTTCGGTCGAGGACCACGCATCGCTCGCTGTGCTTGACACCGAACGTCGGTCACTGGAGGACCGGATCCGGTCGACGGCGCGAGAGCGCGTGCCCACGACAGCAGTGTCCGCTCGCTCACTCGGCGAGCGCCTCCGCTCCGAGTCGGCGACGACGTTCATCGAGTTGGTCGAGCACGGAGCCGACGTCGTCGTGATCCAAGCCGACTCGAAACACGTCCGCCTGAGGGGCAGATTCGGATCAGCACGACTGCGATCGGACCTGGAGTCTCTCGGCTTCGCTGTCCAACGACTGCACCGAACGGCAACGAGCCGGGCCTCGCGCGCTGCTTCCTACGAGCTGCTTCAGCAGACGGCAGAGGACATCGAGCGATCAGTGTTCGGTTCCGACCACTCCTTGAAGACCGACCGATTGGTGATCGTTCCGGGTGGGGCGGCGTGTGACGTCGCTTGGAACTCCCTGCCGATCAGCAGGGAGCACGTCGTCTCGATCAGTCCCGCGATCGTCACCTTGCGTCCTCGCGAGCGGGACATCAACGACGGTTCCTTGGTGGCGATCAGCGGACCGGGCCTCGTCCACAGCGCCGATGAGGTGCGGCGAATCGCTGACATTGCGAACGGCCGAGTGCTCGCGGGGCCGCAGGCGGTCACCGGCGCAGTGCTGAACGCGCTCTCGGAGGCCCGTGTGTGTCATCTCGCTTGCCACGGCAAGTTCCGCGGCGACAACCCGCTGTTCTCTGCCCTCGATCTGCACGACGGTCCTCTGACGGTCTACGACCTGGAGCAGTGCGACCGAGTTCCTGAAGTCGTGGTGCTCTCGGCGTGCGACGTGGGTCGTGCGGACGCCGCAGGTGGGTCCGTTCTCTTGGGCTTTGCAACGGCGTTGCTCGATCTCGGTGTCCGGTGGGTCGTCGCCCCCCTCACACCCGTCAACGACGAGCGATCTGTCGCCTTGATGGTTCGTTTGCACGAGCATCTCGCAGCCGGCGTCGACGCAGCGACAGCGCTGCATTCGGCGAGTGTCCACTCTGACGGATCGCTCGACCCCACGGCTGCGCCCTTTCTCTGCTTCGGTAGTTGACCCTCCATCGAACAGAACGAGATCGCTCGAGCTTCGACGTATCACGGCGCCTCCGGCGCGCTCTGGATACACGTGAGCACCCATGTGCAGGAGCGGGCGTCGACTCGCGTAGGGTCGCCGGTGATGGACGTCGGCGCAGTGTTGCGGCGTGTCACCGAGGGGGATCAGCGGGCGTGGGACGAGATCGTCGACGAGTTCGGAGGTCTGGTCTGGTCGGTGGCGCGCGGGTATCGGTTGGGGGCATTGACCGACGACGTCGTGCAGACGGTCTGGCTTCGCCTCGCCGAGTACAGCGACCGCATCCGTGAGCCGCAACGACTCGCTGCGTGGCTCGCGACGACCACCCGCAACGAGGCGCTCCGCGTCGTCAAGAAGCAGCAGAAGGCGGTCAGCCTCCCGTCGTACGCCGAGCAGTCCGACGAGACGGTCTCGTTCCTCGACGAGTTGGCGACCGACGACGACACGCTGCGCCACGTGCTCGCCGCCTTCAAGCGCCTGCCGGAGAAGGACCAGGAACTCCTGCGCCTCCTCTGCACGGTGCCCCCACTCGACTACGCCACGGTGGCGGAGATGCTCGGCCGCTCGATCGGATCGATCGGGCCCTCGCGGAACCGCTGTCTGGCCAAACTTCGCAAGCTCCTCCCCGACGGACTCGTGGACGAGCCGACTCGGAAGGAATCCTGATCATGTCCAACGGCGGAACCCCCATCGAGAGCGACGTACCGATCGACGGTGACCCGACCGGGGGTGAGTCGCATCCCGACGACGACCGGTTGCTGGCCCTGCTCGGCCAGGCGATCGTCCAGTCCGACCCGGTACCAGGGCACGTCACCGAGGGCGCCCGGGCGGCGTTCACGTGGCGCAACATCGACGCCGAACTCGCCGAGATCGTCTTCGACTCGGCCACCGAACTCGCCGGCGTCCGCAGCGAAGACCTCGACCGGCAGATCACCTTCCAGGCCCCCGGGGTGGAGATCGAGGTGATGGTCGTCGACGAAACGTCTCGCCGGCTCATCGGCCAGCTGATCCCACCGTCGGAGATGACGGTCGACCTCGTCGGCTCCGACGGTGTCGCCACGGTCGCGACCGACCGCCTCGGCCGTTTCACGTTCGACGAGATCGAGCCCGGCCCGGTCCGCCTCGTCGTGCGCGATGCCGACGGTGGCGCCGTCGTGCAGACCGAGTGGGTCTTGTTCTGACCATGTCCGGGCTGGCGCCACCGGTATCGGCCAGAGTTCTGGCGGCGCCGCAGACTCAAGTCGCGGACCCGATCGCCCGATGGAACACCATGGGAGCACTTCCTGACCTGACGACGTCGTCGGCATCGAACGCCGACGTCCTCGATCTGGTCGCCCGGCTCGACGACACGGCCGACGCACCTCAGCCGCTACCGACGCCGACTGCGGTCTTCCAACCGATCGTCCACCTCGAGGCGGGCGTCGCCGTCGGCTTCGAAGCGCTGGCACGGTTCGCCGACGGCGTGAGCCCTCGCGAGCACTTCCAGCGGGCCGACGCCGAAGGCCGGGCAGTCGAACTCGAACTCGCCTGTTGCGACGCCGCCGTTCGGCACCTCTCGGGGCTGCCCCACGGCACGTTCCTGTCGACCAACGTCTCGGCGGCGTGCGCCGCTCGGCGCGAACTCGCGCTCCTGCTCCGGACGATCGACACGACGCGGCTTGCGATCGAACTGACCCAGCAGTCACCGGTCGACGACGTCGCCGTGCTCGATCACCACCTCGCGGCCATCCGTGCGACCGGGGTGCGTCTCGCCGTCGACGACGTGGGCGTCGACGGGCACCCGGTCGAGCACGTTCAGCGGTTCGCACCCGCCATCGTCAAGGCCTCGCCTCGCCTCGTGTCGGGGTGCGACACCGACGCGGAGCTCCGCGCCCGCCTCGCCGCTGTGGTCGAGATCGGTCGCCGAGTCGGCGCGATCACGGTCGCGGTCGGCGTCGAACGAAAGGCCGAGGCCGATGTGCTCCGGCGGCTCGGCTTCGACGCAGCGCAGGGGTATCTCTTCGCCCGACCGGAGCCCCTCGAGTACCACACGCGACCGGCCGACCGCTGACGCACGGTCAGTCCAGCAGGCCGTCGCGCAGCCACCCGCAGCGCGTGATCACCCGGCGTCGTTCGTCGCCGAACGGGGTGCGTCCGTGCATCACTCGACTGTTGTCGATCACGAGGAGATCGCCGGCCTCCAACCGAACGGCGGTCTGGGGCCGCGTGGCGTCGAGCAGTCGGAGCAGCAGCTCGCGATCCACCGGCTTCCCGTCCGCAGTTCGCTCGGCATGGTCCCGTCCGATCCCGTCATACGGATGGCGTGACAGCAGGTTCGTGCGTACGGCTTCGCGTCCACCGAGCGACGTACCGATCTGGATCGAGTCGAACACGACGGTGACCGAGTGGTCCTCGTGCACCCGCACCGACGCGCCCTGCTCGACGTTCAACCGACTGGCGAGTTCGTCGGCCGATCCGTCGCTCCAGACCGACCGCCACTGCGACTCGGTCAAGGTGCTCTCGTAGCGGATCGGAGTGGTGCGGAGGAACTGGTCGAGGTCGTCGTCGAGCCGGTCGAGCAGGTCGGCGCCGTCGCACAGCAACGAGTCGCCGCCTGACTCGGCCGGGAACTGGCACGCGAACCAGACGAGGTCGGGTGCGGCGTCGGGCAGGAAGCTGTTCTCGGTGTGCGGGTTGATGCCGAACCCGCCGAACGGCGCGTAGCGGGCCCGTCCGCCGTCGCCTGCGGACGGGTCGTCGACCGGACGCTTCCTTGCCGTCGCCGCCAGCCGAGTCGCAACGCGGGCGGCGCGCCCGATCGGCCCCTTCGTGCCGCGTAGGCCGCCGATCACCACCTTGCCCGGGTCGCACGTGAAGCGATCGCACCATCGGCTGCTGACCGAGTCGAGGGTGGCGCCGTCGGCGTCGAAGCCACGCAGATGGACCGCGCCATGCACGGTGACGAGCGCGACCAGCTCGCGGTCGTCGAGCTCGTCGAGGGAAGCAACGTCGCCTGGATCGATCGCGACGGGCAGGCTCATCGCACGCTCACGTCGGTCACGATTCGGCCCACGGCACGGCTGGTCAGAACGACTCGCCATCGATCGCGGTGACGCGCACGGCGACCTCGAGGTGGCCCCACGCGAGGTAGTCGTAGGTCACTCCGTGCGCCTCGACGAACTCCTGCCACGCGCGGAACTCGTGCGCCTGCCAATTCGGGTAGTTGAAGTACTCGTTGAACACGATCACCGACCCCGGTCGCAACCGCGAGCCGACGTGGTCGAGGATCGTGGTCGTCGACGAGTACAGGTCGGCGTCGGCGTGCACGAACGCAACCGGCCCGTCGTGCTCGGCCATGAACCCGGGCAGGGTGTCGTCGAACCATCCGACCACCAGCTCGACCGTGTCGGGTACGTCGGGGAGCCCCGTCCGCTTGAAGGTCCCGGCGCCCGCGAACCAGCCGGTCCATGGTTCGGGCAGCCCTTGGAACGAATCGAACCCGTGGATTTGCCGTCTCGGGTTGAGTCGCGCGATCTCGGTGATCGTCTCACCGGTCCGCACGCCGAACTCGAGGAACATCCCGTCGACGTCCACCGCGTCGGAGCCACGTCGGATCACGCCCCGCCAGCCCGGCTCGATCACCGCCGCGGTCATGTGCTCCTGCACGTAGTCGGCCGACGACCGCTGCGCTCGGCGGAGCAACTCGACGTGGACGTGCCACTTGGGGGAGTAGTGGTAGTCCTCCGCCCAGGCCCGCATCACGCGGTTGGTGAGCATCCGGATCACCCGGTCGGCGGCCCGCTTGGATCGATCCCTGGTCGCGTCGAGCGCAGCCTTGAGCATGAGGACCCGAGCATACGCACCACCGTCGCGTCCCGTGGTCGTGCTCGCAGCGTTGCGCGCGTCCGATCCGGTCCATAGCCTCGAAGGGTCCTCTCGGTCGGGCTCGCGCTCGGCCGTACGGCGGCCGTCGGCACGTCCTCTCGACTCATCGGGTGGCTCATCCCGCCGGCGACCAACTCACCAGATATCGGTCGATCCACCCGAGTGTGGCGCTCGCCGGTCGAGACGGAACGAGGTTCCACCACATGCCAACCATCCAACAGCTCGTCCGTCAGGGGCGCAGCTCGAAAGTCACGAAGTCGAAGACGCCGGCGCTCAAGGGGTCTCCCCAGCGTCGTGGCGTCTGCACTCGCGTGTACACCACCACCCCGAAGAAGCCGAACTCGGCGCTCCGCAAGGTCGCCCGTGTCCGTCTGAACTCCGGCATCGAGGTCACCGCCTACATCCCGGGCGAAGGCCACAACCTGCAGGAGCACTCGATCGTGCTCGTGCGCGGCGGTCGTGTCCGCGACCTGCCCGGCGTTCGCTACAAGATCATCCGCGGCACCCTCGACGCCGTCGGCGTCAAGAACCGCAAGCAGGCCCGCAGCCGCTACGGCGCCAAGAAGGAGAAGTGACCGATGCCTCGTAAGGGTCCTGCTCCCCGCCGTGAGCTCGCCGTCGATCCGATCTACAAGTCGGTCGTCGTCACGCAGCTCATCAACAAGGTGATGCTGCACGGTAAGCGCACCATCGCCGAGAAGATCGTGTACGACGCGATCGACATCATCCAGAGCCGCCTCGACGGTGAGGACGAGGCGATCGACACCGTCAAGCGTGCGATCGAGAACGAGAAGCCGCCGCTCGAGGTCCGCAGCCGCCGCGTCGGTGGTGCGACCTATCAGGTGCCCGTCGAAGTCCGGCCGCGCCGGGCGTCCACGCTGTCGATCCGCTGGATCGTCGACTTCGCTCGTGCTCGCCGCGAG
>JBCBDK010000157.1:0-7885 GCA_038529675.1 Actinomycetota bacterium | reverse complement strand
GCCGAGGTCGAGCCGCCCGTCGTCGAACGACGCCTGTTCGACCGTGAACGTCGCTGCATCGGCTCGCTCCGGACGGAGCTCGCGGCCTGCGACGAAGGACGCCTCGAGCTCGACGATCCGGCGAGCGAACCGGCTCGCGGACTCGGGATCTGCGCCGAACACCCGAACCCACTCGAACGAGGTCAGGGCCTCCGCCGCGAGCTGACGCGTGGAGTCGGACGGTCGGCGTTGATCGAGGAGGGCGAGTCCCGACTCCAGCGAGGACTCCGCAGCGTCGGTCCTCCCATCGGCGGTGTTCGCCGCCGCATGCGCGAACCACAACTCCGGCGCGCTGGGGTCGAGACGCAACGCCTGATCGAGCGCCGAGGTGGCCGAGGCGGGTTCGGGGCCGTACAGATCGAGGACACCGATGAGGGTCTGGGCAAATACGTTGTGGTCCGGACCCACGTCGAGCGCTCGCTGGAGGTCCGCCTGCGCGCTGTCGCGAACCGGCTCGGAGTTGTCGAGCACCGATCCGACGACGAAGAAGTCGGGGTTCGCATCGAGGAATGTCGAGACGCCGCGGCCTTCGTACGCCGGCGCGTAGTCGTCGTCGAAGCGAATCGCGTCGTCGAACGACGCTCGTGCACCGGCGTAGTCACCTCGTTCCATCGCCATCAGACCCGTCGCCGTTGCATCGATCGAGGCGTCGGCGGTCTCGGGAACGCCGCGGAGGTGGATGTGGACCGCCCAGCCGGCGCAGACGAGTCCCAACACGATGCCCGGTACGAGGACGGGGATTCGGATGCGAGTGTGGACGACGAGGGCGAACCCGGCAAGGAAGACTGCGATCGCGAGCACGGTCACGACCGTGCCGAACTGTGATGCGCGACTGTTCCAACCGATTCGGGTCTCCGTGAGCGCTGATCGCCGGAGATCCTGCGCCGTCGCCTCGAGCCGGAGTGCCGCCGTCTCCGCCTGGGCTCGTTCGCGCAGTTCGGGCGTTGCGGCCAGTTCGGCCGAGACGCGCTGCAGTGCGTTGGCGTCGACCTGCGCGGCCAGTCCGGAGACCGCGGTCCTCGTGGTCTCGCGGGCCGCGCGGGACTCCGAGGTCGAAGCGAAGGTCTCGAGCACGGCGATCGCCGCACCGAGGATCGCCAGTGCGGCGAGGAGCATGGCCACCGACTTCTTGAAGTGACTCGTCGTCTCGTCGTTCTCGCCGTCGTCGTCTCGTTCGCCGCCGGGAGGCCGTTCGGCCGTCGACGTCGGGTCGTCAGGCTGGCCGTGCTCCGTGGGCGTCGGTGATGTGTCGTGGTGTACTGAGGCTGTCGTCATCCGAAGAAGCTTCCGGTCAGGGCTGCGGTGGTGGCAGCGAGGTAGATGAACATGCCGGCGGCACCGGCGCCGCGCCGGGTCCGTCGGGAGTCGGTGATCTCGGCAGCGGTGAGTGCGCCGATCGCGAGGAGGATGACCAGGGTCCAGATCTGTAGTGCGCGGACGCGGTCACGGATGGCGTCGGATTCGTCGGCGAAGGCGGTGGGATCGAGTCGTCCGCCTGATGCGAACCCGGTCTCCTGCTCGGCGGCGAGCGATGCCAGCCGAGCATCCAGGTCGAATGGCGGGATGCCGTTCGCTGCCGGGTCTGAGGAGCCGAAGGCAGGGAACACGCCTGCGGCGATCGCCAGTTCGGTCGCCTCGGTCCGGATCTCGAGCGACTCCGGCTCGTCGACCCGTTCTGCGAGATCGAGTGCAGTGACATAGTCGCTGTAGGCAGCAGCTTGCACGGATGCATCGATCGTCACGTTGATCCGGCGCTGCGCCTGGGTGATCGTCTGGCCGACCGCCGTGCGGTCGTCGAATGCGGCCGTGCTGTTGATCTGGCTCGCACGCCACGTGAGCAGGCCCGCTGTGATCGAGGCCATGCCGATCGCGAGCGCGATGAGTTTCTTCGTGGTTTCAGTGGACACGTCGTGACCTTCGCAAGTGGCTGGGTGGGACCGGCGCGGCACCCCGGGTGTTCGTTCGCCCCCGAAGGGGGAGTCCGCTGGGGGGTGGCGAGTGACGCCGGGTGCGATCGCACGACTCGCGTGGGGGAGGGCGATGGCGACCGCACCCGGCCGGCCGGGGGAGGGAGGAGGGGTCAGGCGGCGCTGCGCCGGTCGAGTGCGTCGGGCAGTCGACGGAGTTCGAGGCTCAGGGCGATGTAGGTGAAGCCGGCGGCGACGGCCCAGATGCCGACGACGGCGATGACGACACCGAGGGTCACGCCGGGGTGGCCGAGTGCCCACACGCCGAGTGGCACGGCGAGCACGCCGGCGACGACGGTGAGTCCCCAGAGCGGGCCGCGTTCGATCAGCGACGCGATGACGGCGAAGATGCCCCAGGCGACCAGCCACGCTCCGGTGATCGTGGCGAGCACGAAGAGCGTCGGTGCCGGCCACGAGAGCGCCATGATGCCGATGACCAGTCCGAGGACACCTCGGACGATCGCGAGTGCGGGGCTGATGCTGGCTCGGCTGGTCGCCATGTCGGCGATGCCGCGCACGATGAAGACGATGCCGGTGAACACGGCGAGGTCGCCGAGTGTCCAGCGGACGCTGAGGATGGCGATCCCGACGATCACGGTGGCGACGCCACCGGCGAGGACCCAACCCCACTGCTTTGCAGCAGCGCGGGCGTCTTCAACGGTGTACTCGGGCTGCGACGACTGGGTCGGCGCAGGTCGTTTCGGTCGAGGGGGTGTCGCGGCGCGGTCGGAGGTCGGCTGTGCCTGTTCGTGCGGTTGGTCGATGGTCGAGGTGGTCATGTCGGTGTCCTTCGTGTGTGTTGGCGGGGTCTCGTCGCGCGGATCTGAGCTGATCAGCTCAGGCCCTTCTCGATCTCTTGGACCAGCTCGCTGAGGTCCTTGCCGAGCTTGGTGACGGCGTCGCGGAGTTCGCCGTCGAGCTTCGTGTCGGCGTCAGCGATCCTGGTCTCGAGGTCCTTGGCCTTCGACGCGGCGTCGTTCCAGGCGTCGTTCTGCTCATCGGGAGTTGCGGCGATCGCGGCGACGACGCTGGTCTCGACGTCGGCGAGCTGCTTGCGGTAGCCGACGTAGGCGTCCTTGGCGTCGTCGGCGATCTTGGCCTCCGCTCCGTCGAAGCCGGCGGTGATCTTCTTCAACCGTTCGTTGATCGCGTCATCGGCCTTCTCGACGGCCTCCTCGGCGTTGTCGATGTCCTGAGCGTTGCCGCTCTCGGCCGCCTGCTCGACCTGGTTGGCCGCCTGGGAGACCTCGTCGGTCACCGAGTCGTCGCTGCCGCATCCTGCGACACCGAGTCCGATCAGTGCGGCGACCATGGCGGCGCCGGAGACGTTTCTGCTGAGGGTGGTGTTCATGGGGTTGCTCCTTGGTTGGTGGGGGTGGTTGGAGAGGTGGCGTCGGGCGTCGCCGACGACGTGGTGGTGTTCGTGATCGGAGGGTTCGACCGGTCCGACACGGCGACGATCAGCAGCTCGTAGACGGCGAGGACGAGCAGCACGTTCACGAATCGACCGGTGGTCAGCGGGTCGAGGAGGACGAGCAGCCCGACGGCCACGACGACACCGCCGATCTGGAACCGGCTGCGATGGGCCGAGATCGTTCGAGCGCCATCGGTGCGAACCCGGATCGCCAGATGACTCGGGCCGAGGAGCCAGGCGATGGTGGCGATCACGGCACCGAGCACCGCCAGCCAGAGCAGCATCGTGTCGAGGCCGGAGAGCGCGATCCCGGTGGCGGCCGCTGCCGCCGCTCGAGGTCCCGAGTCGGCGATGTCGGTCAGCACCTCGTCCTCGATCGGACCGCCGATGACCATCACCAGTGCGGCGACCGCTGCGACGGAACCAGCCAGATGCGCCACGGTGCGGCGGCGGTCGATCGAGAGGAGCAGCGCACCGACGGCAGCAGCGACTGCGAGGACGAACAGGCCGACTGTCCAGTCGTCGAGGAGCGCGAGCGCTCGCTGCACCTCGGCCAGGCGGCCGTCGTCGTACACGACGACCTGAGCAAAGTCGGCCGGTAGGTCGACACCGAACTCGGAGGACAGTGCTGATCGCAGCGTGTCGAGGTCGGTCTCGCCGACGGTCGGCAGTTCGATGTCGGTGCCGAACAGCTCGCTCGCGTCACTCGAGAGGTCGGTGAGGAGCGAGTTGACGAGCGGCACGAGGTTGATCGTGACCTTGCCGTCGGCGGAGGTGACCTCGTCACCGTCGCCCCGGAGCAACACGAGAGCCTCCTCATGTGCGAGCTGGTTCACTTCGCGCCACACGGAACGGAACTCGTCGCTCGCGACGATCTCCTCGACGGTGTCGCCGGCTGCGGCGCGAAGGCCGTCGGTGATCGGCGACGCGAGCATCGACACCTCCGCCGGCAGTGCGTCGGTCACGATCCGTTCCATGTCGACCGTCGTGAACAGCTCGTCTGCTGCGAACTCGGCGAGCGCATCGGCCACGGCCGGGTCGGACGGGAGAGGTT
Source organism: Actinomycetota bacterium (assembly GCA_038529675.1). Classification (GTDB taxonomy): domain Bacteria; phylum Actinomycetota; class Acidimicrobiia; order Acidimicrobiales; family Ilumatobacteraceae; genus Ilumatobacter_A. Next base: position 3,411 of record JBCBDK010000157.1, on the reverse strand, counting down.
CGACGGCGTCGACCCACGCATCGGTGTCGAGCAACGTGCGCTCGGCCCACACGCCGACGGCACCGAACACGACGCACAAGGCCGCGATCACCGCCAGTGTCGCGGCGGAGAAGCGGCGCGCCGGATGCCGCTTCGCATCCTCGGCGGCGCGGAGCCGCTCGACCTCGGCGTGCAGCTCGTCGACGTCGTGGTCGGTGTGTCGGTCGAGGTCGGTCGCGCCGCCGGCGGTCGTCGCATGAGGGGCGACGTCATGCCGATCGGGTGCGTTCTGGGTGGCGGGATCGGGTTCGTCGAGGGTGGTCACGGGAGTCTCCTGGCTCGAGAGTGGCGGCGGGAAGCACGGGGCGGTGAGGGACGGATGAGACGATGGCGACGGACCGGGTGGACGGTCACGGGCCACCCTGGGTGCAGTTCGAGCGGGCGTTCCGGAGCGTCAGGCGGCTTGCATCGCAAGTCGACCGGGGACCACAGCGAGTTCGTCGGGCACGACGGTCCGCCCGATGGGTGCGATCGCGAGGCCGGCCATCTTGAAGCTGGCGACACCGAGCGGGATGCCGATGATCGTGAGGCACATCGCGATGCCGGCGACGAGGTGGGCGAGGGCGAGCCACCAGCCGGCGAGCAGGAACCAGATGACGTTGCCGACGATGTCGAGACCGCCCAGCTCCTCGCGGTCGGGTGCGTCACGGACGGTCTGGCCGAACGGCGAGAGGGCGTAGCCGGCGAGCTTGAACACCTGCACGCCGAAGGGGATCGTGATGATGAGGATGCACATCACCACGCCGGCGATGAGATAGCCCAGCGCCAGCCACCAGCCGGCGAGGACGACCCACAGATGTTCCCGATGGTTCGAAGGATGGACATTGCGCTGCTCCTGAGTCGTGTCGGTGACGGATCGGTTGACGGCGACACCATGACGAGCAACGGGGTGAGCCGTCTCGGCCCACCCAGGAGGAAGTCCGACGATCGTCCCGGTGGGTGGCGCTGCCATCTCCACCCGGGTGGACCGCACATCTCCCACCCACCCGGCGTGGAGGATCGTCGGGACGCGAACGCACTCGGCGCTCGCACCGAACCCGGAGAAGCACCATGACCGCACTCGCCGACGGCCCCGCCACGCACGCCGTTCCCCACGAGCTGACTGCGATGAGTCAGCCGATGCCCCGTGACGAGTTCCCTCGGCGGGGGATGCCCGCCCAGATGGCCTACGAGTTGATCCGCACCGGGTTGGACCTCGACGGCAACCCGTCGCTCAACCTCGCGTCGTTCGTGACCACCTGGATGGAACCGGAGGCCGAACGGTTGATCCACGACGCGCTCCGGAAGAACCACATCGACCACGAGGAGTATCCGGCGAGCCAGGAGGTGGAGCAGCGGTGCGTGCGCCTGCTCGCCGACCTGTGGAACGCCCCTGAGGTCGACGATGCCGTCGGCGTCGCGTGTATCGGGTCATCCGAGGCGATCATGCTCGGGCTGCTTGCACACAAGTGGACCTGGCGTCAGCGCCGTGAGGCCGCCGGTCTGCCGACCGATCGACCGAACGTCGTGTTCGGAGCGGAGACGCACGTGGTCTGGGACAAGTTCGCCCGCTACTTCGACGTCGAGATGCGCAAGATCCCGATGAGGCCGGATCGCTTCACGCTCGTTCCCGACGACGTCGAGGCGGCGATCGACGAGAACACGATCGCCGTTGGTGTCGTGCTCGGCACCACCCACATCGGCGAGAGCGACCCGGTCGGTGCGGTGAACGAACTGCTCGTCCGTGTGAAGCGTGAACGCGGCTGGGACATCCCCATCCACGTCGACGGTGCGAGTGGCGGCTTCATCGCACCCTTCGCACACCCGGACCACCAATGGGACTTCCGCCTCGAGCAGGTCCGATCGATCAACGCCTCGGGGCACAAGTACGGGCTCGTCTACCCCGGCATCGGTTGGCTGGTCATGCGGTCCAAGACCGATCTCCCCGCCGACCTGATCTTCAGCGTCAACTACCTCGGCGGAGCACAACCGACCTACACGTTCAACTTCAGTCGCGGCGCAGCGATGATCCACGCGCAGTACTACCAGTTCATCCGACTCGGCTGGGAGGGGTACCGGGAGATCACCGAGATGATGCTCGGCAACGCCCGCCATCTCAACGAAGCGTTGGCCGCCAGCGGACGGTTCACGATCCTCAATCCGGGCTTGATGGAACCCATCGTCACTTTCAGCCTCGTCGACGATCCTGGCTTCGACGTGTTCCACCTCTCCGAACGGCTCCGCCAAGACGGCTGGATCGTCCCCGCCTACACCTTGCCGCCGAACGCCGAGCACATCGAGCTCCTCCGCGTCGTCTGCCGCATCGACATGAGCCGAGAGAAGGTGAACGCCCTCATCGATTCGATCACACGCGCGTATGACGACCTCGCCGCCCACCCCGACCATCCGCCAGCGATGACCAAGGCAACCATCCCGTCGCAGCACGAGCGCTGCTGAAACGGGTCGACGGCCTCCGGCCCGAAGGGACTCCGAATGATGACCACACCACTCATCGAGGCAGCTCGGCCCGAGCCGCGCCCGGTCGCGGCGCTCGACTCTCAGTTCGCTTCGACCGTGCACCGGACGACCGCTGCAGCGATCGGACCGAGTCCTGACGTCGTCCTCGTGCGGCGACCGGAGCGACTCCGTCGAATTGCCAGCGGTCTGCCGAGGCTCGCCGCCGTCGCCGCACGCCGGCGAGCCGCCGAGATCGAGACGCAGTACCGCCGAACTGAACCGGGACAGCCGGTCGACGGGCCATCTGAACGATGGGGAGCGGCATGACGATGGGCCTCGTGGCGAAGTCTCCCCGGTCGCTCGAGGACACCCGGCAGGAACTCGACCGGCTCGCAGCCGACCTCCGTGCACTCGCCGATCAAGCCGATCGCGGCGTGCACTCGCTCGACGTGATCGCCGACGCCGAGGCGGCCGCCGAACGGTGGGCACCCATCGCGATCTCAGTCGGGGTCGCCGGACTGGTGATCTACGCACTCACCCGGTCCACAAGATGATCCGAACCTCCTGTCGTGAACGACGACTGCGGGTGCCGTCGCGGTCGAGGTCTGGCATGTCAGTGAGTTCATCGACGGTCGACGCTGGTCCCGGACGAGCGGCCGACGAGCATGCCTGCGTCGGCCCGATCACCCTCGAGCCACCCTTCGCCGTGCGACATGCCGTGCAACTACGGAGTCCGAATGCGTCCGAGGCGGCGAGTGTTGCCAGCAGCGCAAGTCCGTGACCAGGGTGATCGTGGACCTGGCTCGCGGCGTTATCGCACGGAATCAGCCTGGGAGGCCGCTACGAAGCTGACAACGGCATCGCTTTGCCATGCCTATCTACCAGCGGGAACGGAGCGGATGACGGGAATCGAACCCGCGTTCTCAGCTTGGGAAG
>JBCBDK010000156.1:0-7899 GCA_038529675.1 Actinomycetota bacterium | reverse complement strand
GATGATCGGCGCCGATCATCTCGCCACACCGCTCAGTCACCTTCACCGCGTACCCGGGCGACGCCGCGGTCGCGCTGCTTCCCACCTGGCGGCGGCGCGTGTTCGACGAGCTCGAACCGACCTGGCGACGCGAGGGACTGCAACATGCGACACGTCTCGAGCTGGAAGCGCCCTGACCCGAGCACCGGTCATAGCCTGCGTCGCGATGACCGCCGGGCTCCCGATCGACGCGACGACCGCGATGACCACCGATGTGATCGTGGTGGGTGGTGGGCCTGCCGGCGCGGCTGCCGCCATCGAACTCACCCGGGCCGGACGCGACGTCGTCGTCCTCGACAAGGCCGTGTTCCCCCGCGACAAATGCTGTGGTGACGGGCTCACCACCCTCGCCCTGCGGGAGCTGGAGCACCTCGGCGTCGAGCCGGCCGCGATCGAGGACTGGATCGAGGTCGACGGAGCGCACCTGCGCTCGCCATCGGGTCGCGAGGTCGTCGTGCCGCTCCCGGTCGACGGCGTGTACGCGGCGGTCGCACCCAGGGCGCAGCTCGACGACACGATCCTCGCTCGTGCCCGCGACGAAGGAGCTGTGGTGCGCGACGGTGTCGCCTTCCGCGACATCGAGCAGTTCGACGACCGGGTGGTCGTCCACGCCGAGAGCACCGACGGTGCGGTCGAGATCATCGGCCGCTACGTCGTCGCCGCCGACGGCATGTGGAGCCCCGTCCGCAAGGCGGTCGGTGCCAACGAGCCGGGCTACCTCGGCGAGTGGCACGGCTTCCGGCAGTACGCGCGCAACGTCACCGGCGCGGCAGCCCACCAGCTCTTCGTGTGGTTCGAACCCGATCTGATCCCGGGCTACGCCTGGTCGTTCCCGCTCCCGGGCGGCCGAGCCAACGTCGGATTCGGTGTGCTGCGCGACGGCGACCGCACCGGCAAGCAGACCAAGGCGCTCTGGGAGGAACTGCTCACACGGCCGCACATCGTCGAGGCCCTGGGCCACGACGCCGAACTCGAAGATCGACACACCGCGTGGCCGATCCCCGCCCGTGTCGACGAGGTGCCGCTCACGACCAACCGCGTGTTCTTCGTCGGTGACGCCGCCGCAGCCACCGACGTGATGACCGGCGAGGGGATCGGCCAGGCGCTGCTGACCGGCCGCCTCGCCGCCGAGGCGATCATCGGCGCCGGTGCACTGCAACCCGAGCACGCCCGCGGTATCTACGAGCGCGAGGTGGCGTATCACCTGTTCGCCGACCATCGGATGTCACTCGCACTCGGGAAGGTGCTCGCGAAGGACTGGGGTGCCCGCGGCGCGATCCGCGTCGTCGCCGGCAGCGGCGAGTGGGGCCGGCGCAATTTCGCCCGCTGGATGTTCGAGGACGAACCTCGAGCGGTCGTGCTCACGCCGAGCCGCTGGCACCGACGGTTCCTCGACCGGCCCGGCGCCTACCGCACCTGATCGTCGCGCCGAGCCCTCGGACGCCCGACCGCTACTCGCCGTCGTTGGGCGGTGGGGCCCAGAACTGGCGGCCGTCGAGGTCGACGGTAATGCCGTCGGTGTCGATGTCGTCGGGTTCGTCGGGCGACTCCGACACGGCGACGATCTCGTCACGCTTCGGACCTTCGTAGATCTCGCTGATCGCCAACATCGCACCGGCCATCGCTGCGCCGGCCACGCCGCCCTTGCGACGGCCGGCATCGATCGCCGCCAATCGGCGAGCGGCGTCGGCCTCTTCCCGCTCGATCGCGGCGACGATCTGTTCGTCGAGTTCGATCTCGTCGAGTTCGATCTCGTCGAGCAGACCGCACTCGACTGCGTCGCCGCTCGACGCCCCGGAGTCGTCACCGCCGGTCGGTCGAGAATCGTCGGCCACGACGAGAGGCTACGTCGGGTGCGGGATAGGTTTCACGACGCGATGAGCGACGGCACCAACGAGTGGAGCCCCGTGGCCGGTGACGCTGCGTCACCGAACCTCGACGGGCACCCGGGCGGTCCCGGTACGCCGATCGCGAGTGGGGCACCGGTCGGCGCGCCGATGAACGACCTGGCGACCGCCGAGACCTTCGAGCGGATCTTCTTCGAGCTCCGCAAGGTGATCGTCGGCCAGACTCGGCTGCTCGAACGACTACTCGTCGGCGTACTGTGCCGCGGCCACTGCCTGCTCGAGTCGGTGCCAGGCCTCGCCAAGACCCTCGCCGCCGAGACCCTCGCCGACGTCGTCGGCGGCTCGTTCTCCCGGATCCAGTTCACGCCCGATCTGTTGCCGTCCGACATCGTGGGGACGCGCATCTACCGGTCGAGCAGCGAGTCGTTCGACGTCGAGTTCGGCCCGGTGTTCGTCAACTTCCTCCTCACCGACGAGATCAATCGGGCACCGGCCAAGGTCCAGTCCGCACTGCTCGAAGTGATGGCCGAGCAACAGGTCACGATCGGCGGTGTCACCCACGACGTGCCGCAACCGTTCTTCGTGGTCGCCACGCAGAACCCGATCGAGTCGGAGGGGGTCTACAACCTGCCCGACGCTCAGCGCGACCGGTTCATGATGAAGATCGTCCTCGACCACCCGACGGCGGACGAGGAGATGTCGATCATCGACCGCATGGGCGTCCAGTCCGCGGCGCCGATCCCCGAGCAGGTCATCGACCTCGAGCAACTCATCGAGCTGCAGCAGCGATCCGACGCCGTCTTCGTCGATCGCACCGTGTCCCAATATGCGATCGACCTCGTCCAGTGCACCCGTCACCCCGATCGCTGGGGGCTCGACGACCTCGGCGACATCATCGGATTGGGGGCCAGCCCCCGGGCCACGATCAACCTCGTGCGCGGCGCCCGCGCGATGGCGATGCTGCGAGGCCGAACCTACGCGACGCCCCAGGACGTCTTCGATCTCGCACCGGAGATCCTTCGGCACCGCCTGCTGCTGACGTACGACGCGCTCGCCCGCGAGATCACTGTCGATCACGTGATCCAGCGGATCCTGGCGACCGTGCCGGCCAACTGGGTCTCGCCCAAGCCGAACGACGCGTTCGAGCGGAGCTGACATGGCCGTGCCCGGTGGCGATCCGGACCCGGGAGCCCGCTCGACCAGCGCCCACGGCTGGCTCGACGGTCCGACCCCCGACTCGGTCGCGGAGATGGTGCGCTCGCTCGAACTGACGATCACACGCCGACTCGACGGAGTGCTGCACGGCAACCACGAGGGTCTCACGCCCGGCCACGGTTCAGAGCCGGGCGAGTCCCGGCCGTATCAGCCGGGCGACGACGTCCGGCGCATCGACTGGAACGTCAGCGCCCGCACGAACGAGACGTACGTCCGCGAGCAGATCGCCGATCGCGACCTCACGGCCTGGCTCGTCGTCGACACCTCTGCGGCGATGCGGTTCGGCACGACCACGAACGACAAGGCACACGTGGCGACCGCTGCGGCGGCGACCGTCGGGTTCCTGACCGCACGGAATCAGAACCGGCTCGGCGCCGTGCTGATCGCCGGCCCACGGCTGCGCACGCTGCCTCCGCGGGCAGGCGTCAACCAGGTCCGTGCGATCCTGACCGCGATCGCACGGCCGCCCGAGTCGGAGGGGTCCGGGCGCAGCGACCTCGTCGGAGCACTCGGTCGCGTCGACGCACTGGCGCGTCGTCGAGGCTTCGTCGCCGTCGTCAGCGACTTCGGCGGACTCGACTGGACGGGCCCGCTCGGCCGACTCGGCCTCCGGCACGATCTGCTCGCGATCGCCGTCAATGATCCGCGCGAGTTCGACGTCCCGCCGATCGGTCTCGTGCAACTCGAGGACCCGGCCACCGGGAGGACGCGCGAGGTGCGGGTGACCGCCAAGATCCAACGCCGGTTCGCCGAGGAAGCCGCCGCCGAGCGTGATCGGCGACGACACGGCATCCAACGGGCGGGCGCGGAGTTCGTCGAGTTGACGACCGACGAGGACTGGCTCGCACGGATCGTCGGCCACGTCCAACACCGACGCGTCCAGGCCGTTCGCGGCCAGGTGCTCGGAGGGCCCTGATCGCGATGGACTGGCTCACCGGTGACGTCGACTTCATCGCACCGCAGCGGCTCTGGCTGCTCATGGTCGTGGTCGCGCTCGCCGTGGCACACGTCGTCGCCTCGAGGTGGCGGCGGACGGCACAGGTCCGCTTCACACAGGTCGACCTGCTCGACCAGGTTGCGCCGAGCCGCCCGGGCTGGCGTCGACACGTCGTCGCCGGCGCCCAACTGCTCGGGCTGGCGATGGCGGTCGTCGCCGTCGCCCGACCGTTCGACGTGTCCACCGAGCGGACGAACAGCGAGGGTCGGATCATCGTGCTGTTCGACGTGTCGCTGTCGATGGAGGCGACCGACGTCGACCCCGACCGCCTCACGGCAGCGAAGGACGCCGCGCAGCGGTTCGTCGACCAGGTCGACGACGACGTCGAGGTCGGGCTGATCTCGTTCGCCGGCGTCGTGACGACCGAGGTCTCGCCAACGCTCGATCGTCGCGTGCTGCGCCAGCGGATCGACGGGCTTCAGCTCGATCTGTCCACCGCGATCGGCGACGCGTTGAGCACTGCGACACGCCTGCTCGTCAACTCGATCGACGACGACGCCCCGACCGACGATGACCGAGCCCCCGGCGCCATCGTGCTGCTGTCCGACGGTGAGACCACCGTCGGCCGACCGACCCCCGACGGCGCCCAGGAGGCGGCCGAGGCCGGCATCCCGGTCTTCACGATCGCGTTCGGCACACCCGACGGCCTCGTCACCGACCCGGTGTCGGGCGACCTCGTGCCCGTGCCCGTCCGCCCGGCGGAGCTCCAGGCGGTGGCGGACACGACCGGCGGCGAGGCCTACGAGGCCAGCACCGGCAACGAACTGGCCGATGCCTACGACTCCATCCGCGAGTCGCTCGGCGACACGCTCGGCGAGGAGATCGAAATCGTCACCGAGTACACGTGGCGATGGGCGCTCGCCGCGTTCGCCACGCTGTCGGCCGCCTGGTTGCTCGGCCTCTGGTGGCTGCGCGGGATGGTCTGAACCCGAGGGTCGGACCGTCCTCGCCGGGCGTCACTGACCGTCGGGGTTCGTCGTCGGCGGCGCGACCGTGGTGGGCGGCGTCGGCACCTCGCCGTCGCCGCCGGTGAGGCCGGCGAGTTCCTCGGCGATCAACCGCACGACCAGTTCGTCGAGGGCGAGCTCTTCGTAGTCGGTGCGCTCGATGTCGGTCGACCCGCCCGTGGCAGCGCCACCCGCGCCGTACGACAGGAACACGAACGGCGCCCCGGTGGTGACGGCGAGCTGGCGGAACACGAGCTCGGCGACGTCGTCCGACTCGGACGAGGCGATCGGGAAGATCTTGATGCCCCGTTCGGCGGCGGTTCGGATCGAGTCGGTGTAGGGCATCTCGACCTGGCGTGCGATCTGCGGCGGCGCGTCAGCCACGAGGAACACGAGCTGAACAGCCGTCGACGGGTCACGCCATGCGGGTGCTGTGAGCGCATCGGCGAGTCCCTCGTCGAGTGCCTCGGGGTAGTCCCCGCCGCCATCGGCGACCACGTCGGAGAGTGCGTCGCGGAACACCGCGATGTCGCTGGTGAAGTCGAACGTCGACGTGACGAAGGCGTCGCCCTCGTCGCGGTAGAGCGTCATCGCGAAGCGGACGTCCGGGCGGGGATCGAGCTGGTTGACCCGGTCCGCCACGGTGTCGATGGTTCGCTTCAGGCGGTCGATCTCATCGCCCATCGAGCCCGTGGCGTCGAGCAGGAACAGGACGTCGAGCGGCACGGGCGAGGCGAGTTCCGCCGCCGGAGCGACCATCGTGATCTCGGTCCCCGGGTCGGCTGCCATGGGCTCCGTGTCGGCGACGGCGACGCCGAACTCGACTGGCGCGGTCGCGTCGAACCCGTGCATCGCAGGGAAGAAGCGAGCAGTGCCGTCGGCGGTCGTGCGCACCCGCACGAGTTCGCTCTCACCCTGGGAGGCCACGAGTTCGATGCCGGGAACCGGGCGCTCGGTGTCGTCGAGCACGCGTACGACGATGCGGCCGGACACGTCGAGGTCGCGGGCCGTGAAGCCGTTCTCCGTGACCCGGTCCACGTACTCGAGGAAGCCTCCGAAGTCCGCACCGTCGTCCACGCTGCCGGCGCGGAGGGGCTCGTCCGGGACGGGACCGATCGAGTCGTCGCCCGGCGTACGCGGCTCGATCGTTTCCGACTCGAGTGACGAGTCGCCACCCGCGGCGACGTCTTCCTCGACGGTGGCAAGGTCACCGTCGGCGGCCGACGCGCTCGCTTCCGCCGCATCGGCGTCGCCGGTCGAGCCCGACCAGTCGGGCTCACCACCGAGCCAGCCACCGTTCGCCGGTGTCGTCGTGGTCGGGGTGGCAGGCGGGTCGGTGACGCTGCCGTCGACGGTGGTGGTCACCTCGTCGGTCGGTTGCCCGCCGGCGGTCTCGGTTGCATCGCTTCCGCACGCAGCAATCGCCAGCGCGACCGCGCCCAGGACGGCGAGTCGGCGTCGGCGGGGGTGGGTCCTCGTGGCGCTCATACCGGTGAGACGCTCATCGGGCGTCTCCGGTTCCCGCGAGCGCGAGATCGTCAACTCAGTCGTGGGAGGCGACTGGACCGCCGGGTCGAGTCGATCAGAGCAGTTCCTTCAGTTGCTCGACCGTGGTGACGGCGTCGGCACCGACCGGGTTGACCGACAGATGGGTCACGCCGGCCTCCTTGTAGGCCGCGATCCGCTCCTTCACGTAGCTCTTCGGGCCGACGAGGTTGGTGTTGGCGAGCATCTCGCCGGGCACGAGTGCGGCGGCTTCGTCCTTCTTGCCGTCGAGGTAGTTGTCCTGGATGGCGATCGCCTCATCGACGTAGCCGTACTTCTTCATGATCGTGTTGTAGAAGTTCTTGTCACGGGCACCCATGCCGCCGACGTAGAGCGCCACGCTCGGCCGGGCGAAGTCGAGGATCGCGTTCGCCTTGTCACCGACGAGGTCGTCGCCGATGGCGACCATGCCGCCGGCCGAGATCTGGAGCTGACCGAGGTCGTCGTCGCGGTCGGCGGTGCCGGCTTTGATGTCGTCGCCCCACACGTTGTGGAACTTCTCGGGGTCGAAGAAGATCGGCAGCCAGCCGTCGGCCAGCTTGGCGGTCTCCTTCACCGACAGGCCCATCAGGCTCGCCCAGAAGATCGGGATCTCGCTGCGCACCGGGTGGTTGATGATCTTGAGCGGCTTGCCGAGCCCGGTGCCCTGCCCCTCCGGCAGCGGCACTTGCACGGTGGCCCCGTCGTACACCACGCGCTCGCGCTTGAGCGTCATCCGAGTGACGTTGATGTAGTCGCGAATGCGGGGCATCGGCTTCTCGTACGGGACACCGTGGAAGCCCTCGATCACCTGCGGGCCCGACGCACCGAGGCCGAGGATGAACCGGCCGCTCGACACGAAGTCGAGACCGGCGGCGGTCTGCGCCATGCAGGTCGCGGTTCGGGAGAACACGTTCACGATCGCCGAACCGATCTCGATCGTCTCGGTCTTGGCGGCGAGGTAACCCATCTGCGACACCGAGTCGAAGCTGTACGCCTCCGGCACCCACACCACGTCGAGCCCGGCCTTCTCCAGCTCGACGACCTTCTGGACGTCGGCGTGGAAGTCGCCCGAGTAGTTGATCATCATCGACAGCTTCATGGCGAGCGACGATATGCCTCCGGCTGCTGACCGGAGCAATCGGAGCCGGTCACGCTCGTCGTACGTTGAACACACGTCCTCCGGACGCGCGAGACTGCCGTCCGGTGATGCCGGGATGACCACGCCGACCTGGTGGGACGAGCGCCGGCTCGGCATCTTCGTCCACACGACCGTGGCGACGGTTCCCGGCTGGGCGCCGATCGGCTCGTACGCCGAGTGGTACCGCAG
>JBCBDK010000155.1:415-7908 GCA_038529675.1 Actinomycetota bacterium | reverse complement strand
GAAGAGATCGCCGCCGCCGAGGCCCCAGGTGAGTGATGCGCCGCTCGCGCCGTCGACCGGGGCCTGGCGCATCTGGAACGGTCGGCTCTCGCCGACGCTGAGGATCGCGACGACCGGGTCGGTCACTCGATGACGGTGACGGTCCGCATGCCAGGCCACCGAGTCGCGCTGGTTGCGGTAGAGGTTGAACCCGATCGAGTCGAAGTGGCGTTCGAAGCGCTCGGACAGCAGCATCCGCACGTCGGCGAGGACCTCGTGGGGCTCGGGCCGGCCGTCGGCCTCGTTCCACCACGCGGTGAGGCGTGGCTCGTCGAGGAGCCGGTCGTACATCGGGATCGCCGTGCGCTGGCGGAAATCGAGTACCTCGAGCAGGGCGTCGTACAGGGTGTCGGACCCGCACAGCCACTCGGGCGTGTACTCGACCCACGACGTGCCCGACAGGCCGCTTCGTGCGGCGCGGGAGAAGTCGAGGTCGACGAACGGATCATCACCACCGAAGAGCGAGGCCTGACGGAACATGTGTTCGATCGTCGCGAACGTGCGTTCGGAAGTCAAGCCGGCGCGGCTCGCGGGGCGGAACGCTCGGCGAAAGGGTTCCGAAAGAGCGCGGCGGCTCCATGGCAACATGCAGAAGACGAACTCACTCCTCGCGCTTCGAGCGCTCCTCGCGGCCACCGCCCTCTACTCGATCAACGCCTGCGGTTCCGATGATCCGCCATCGGTGAGCGCGACGGTCGGTGGGTCCGGCAGCGGCGGGGCCGGCGAGGTCGCGGCAGGCGAGGTCGCGTCGGGCGACATCGAGATCCGCGCCATCGACTACGCCTACCTCGACGTGCCCGACCGGATCCGAGCGGGGACGACGCTCTCACTCACCAATGCGAGCAAACGAGAAGCCCACGAGCTCGTCGCCATCAAGCTCCCTGACGGCGAGACGCGCGCAGCGGCCGACCTCGCCCGACTGCCGCCCGACGAACTCGGAGCGCTCATGGCCGGGGTGCGCACCGTCGTGCTGGCCGCGCCCGAGCAGGACGGCATCCCGGTCGTCGGCGACGGCAGCCTGACCGAGCCCGGCCGCTACTTCCTCGCGTGTGTGATCCCGACCGGCGCCGACCCCGACGAATACCTCGAGCAGGCAGCGACCAGCGACGGACCACCGGACGTGGCCGGCGGCCCACCCCACATCGCCGAGGGCATGTTCGGCGAGGTCACCGTCGTCGAGTGACCAGTAGGGCGGCCGGACGTTCGGGGACGGCCGACGACGTGCGGGCCCGACGCGGCCGCCAGGTTGCGTCAACCGATCGATTCGAGCTCGTCGTGGCGAACGGCGAGACGAACCGCTTCGGGCGAGTCGGCGCCACCATCGGCTTCGATCTGTGCGAGGCGACGGCGGATCGCGGCGGCGATCGTCGACCGCACCTGTTCGCGAACCGGGGCGGCCCAGTCCTCGTAGCGATCCTCGGGCAGGAACTCGCCGCTGTCGAGTTCGACGATGCGTGCGTCGTCGTCGGCGCCGAGCAACTCGTCGAGGTCACTCGACACCTGTGAGCGATCGAGCGCGATCGTCTCACGGTCGGCGATCACCCCGCCGCCCAGCACGCGGCGCACGTGTGAGAGCTGCACGGACAGGCGCGCACCCAGCTTGGAACGATCCGCCTCGTCCGGCCACAGGAGGTCGAACAACTCGTCGCGCGTCACCGGCCAGCCGCGTGCGGCGACGAGCCGCTTCAACAGCGTGCGCGCCCGGCGAGATCCCCACTCACCGGCGGGTACCTCACGGCCGTCGACCACCACGGTGAACCTGCCGAGGGTGGTCACGTGCGCTGCGCCCGGTTCGGCCGCGGCGGGCCGCTCCTGCACGGTGCCGGTGACCCAGCGTTCCATCGGCTCGAGCCAGGCGTCCATGTCGCCCAGGAAGCCGTAGTGATCGATGCCGGGCAACTCGATGAACCTGGCGTCCCGGGCCAGTTCGGCGATCTCGCGACCGAGGTGGACCGGCATCGACCGGTCGCCCGTGCGGTGCATCACCAACATGGGGGCATCGACGTCGGCGACGACATCGGTCGCGTCCATGTCGAGCATCTCGATCAACAGGTCACGCAGCGAGTCGTAGCTCGCGGCCAACCGTTCGTAGCGCTGGAACCACGTTCGGAACTCGGTGTTCTCGACCTGCGACGGCGCGAAGAGGTCGACCGACTCGGAGTCAGGGGTTCCCCACCGCCGGGCGAACTCGGTGCGCCGCTCGATCTGCTGGCCACGCACCTCGTCGGTGAGTGCGTCGCCGTCGAACATGCGCGCCGCCGTGCCGAGCAGGATCAGACTCTCGACGCGATGGGGGTAGGCGGCAGCGAACAGCAGCGTCGTGATGCCGCCTTCGGACTGTGCGAAGAGGTGCGCTCGTTCGAGACCGGCTGCGTCCATGACGGCGCGGAGGTCGTCGACGCGATCGTCGACGTGCGGGATCAACACCGTTCGATCGGAGCTGCCGGTGCCCCGCTTGTCGTAGTGCACGTAGTGGCAGAACAAGCCGAACCGCTCGAACATCGTACGGATGCTCGGCCACTCCCATGCGACCTCGATGTTCTGTGCGGCAGGCGGGATCGCCACCACCGGCGGCCCTGACCCCCACTCCTGGAAGGCGATCCGGGCACCGCCGCGAGCTTCGGCGAACTGGATCGGCGGTACGTCGCCCACCGCGGAACCATACCCAGACGAGCCGTACCCGGACGAGTGTCGGCCGTGGCCCCGAAAGGGTTCCGAAAGCCGTTCGTGAGTCGATGCCGTCATGACGAACACCGCACTTCCGAACACCGCACTTCCGAACACCGCACTTCCGAACACCGCACTTCCCACGACCGCTGATCCGACGACCGCGCTACCCAGCACTGCGGGTCCGTACGTACTCGACACCGGGGAGGGGCACCACCGCCACTTCTTCAATCACCTCGCGACGACCAAGGTCGACCCCGGCGACGACGGCTCGATGACAGTCGTCGAGTTCACCGCGCCCAAGGGCTTCGGTCCGCCGCTGCACGTGCACGACGACGAGGACGAGGTCATGGTCGTGCTCGACGGTGAGATCGCGTTCCGGTCCGGCGACACCGAGCAGATCGGGCGGGCGGGTGCGACCGTGTACCTCCCCCACGGTGTGCCGCACACGTTCCAGGTGCTGTCGGCGTCGGCCCGGTTCACGACCGTCGCTGCGCGCCTCCACGGTGCCCCACGCTTCGGAGCGTTCGTCGCCGAACTCGGTGACGACCTGGACACCACGGAACTGCCCGAGGCGGTCGAGATCGACCCCGCCACCGTTGCGGCGGCGAGCGCGCACCACGGCATCACACTGCTCGGCCCACCGCCTGCGCCGCTGGACTGAGCGAGCGACCCCGACACCGCCGGACCGAACGCGGTGAGCGACTCGAGCTCCTCCGGGTTCAGGCGTCGGTTCGGCGGATCTCGATCTGCAGCGCGTCGACCGGCTGGCCGCTGACTCGGTCGACCATCACCGGATCGATCACGTGGTCATCGGATCGGTCGACGAGCTCGACCGGCGGTTGCTCGAAGCCCGACCACTCGTCACCCCACGACAACAGGCTGATCACGACCGGTCGCAGCGCTCGCCCCTTGTCGGTCAGGTGGTACTCGTGGCGCGGCGGATGATCCTGATACGGACGGGTCTCGAGCACGCCGGCGTCGACCAGGGCCGCGAGGCGGGCGGTCAGGGTGGTGCGCGGAATGCCGAGGCTCTCCTGGAACTCATTGAATCGATGGCGCCCCCAGAACAGGTCGCGCACGATCAACAACGTCCACGGATCACCGACGACATCGAGGGCGCGGGCGACCGAACAGTTGACGTCGGCCAGGCTGCGTCGCCTCATTGCTCCATCATGACGCAGGCTCGGCGCCGAGCGTCGCGCCTGGCGCATCAGGTCCGACGTCGTCGCCAGCCCGTGACCTCGGCGATGTCGCTGCCGACCCGGTCCGGAGCGGGGCGCTCAGGGCGCTCGTGGCGAGCCCACCGGCGACGATGAGCCACCAGATCCGATCGAACCCGGCGAGCGCGTCGGCCACGCTCGTCGGACGGCCGATGAAGGCGATCGTCAACGCGACGCCGAACGTGCCGCCGAACTGGCGGACCGCCTGCAGCACGGCGCCGCCGACACCGATCCGACTCAGCGGCACGGCCTGCGCGACCACGCTCGACAGTTGCGGCAGGCAACAGGCGACGCCCGCGCCGGTGAGCAGCATCGACGGCAGGTACTCGACGACATAGTCCGGCGACTCGTCGAGGAATACGACTCGCCAGGCCCCGCCGAGCGCGAAGAACACGCCGCCCCAGATGAGCAGCGGGCGCTGACCGATCCGCCCCGCGAGCGCTCCCATCCGAGGCGCGAGCAGGGCGACGAGACCGGGTCCGGGCGCGACGGCGAAACCGGCGGTGAGGATCGACCAGCCCCACACGTCGGTGAGGAACAGGATCGAGCCGAAGAACATCGCCGAGAACGCCGTCCCGAACGCGAGCCCGGCGAGGTTGCCCCACCGGAAGTTCCCGATCGAGAACAGCTCGAGGTCGAGCGATGGTGCTGCGGTGCGTCGCTGGTGGGTGATGAACGCAGCGGCGAGCACGATCCCGACCGCCCCGAGGGCGAAGGTCGCCGGATCGAGCCACCCGACCTCCTCGGTGTTGACGACCGCGTACGACAGCGCAGCGGCGGCCGCCGCGATCAACACCACGCCGACGCCGGACGGCACTCGGACCGTCGGGTCGCTCGACTCGTTCAGGACGCGGGCTCCGGCGACAACGGTGAGGACACCGACCGGGAGGTTGATGAAGAACGCCCAGCGCCAACCGAGTCCGTCGACGACGGCAGCGCCGAGCGTCGGGCCGAGCGCACCGGCCACCGCACCGGCCGCACCCCAGATCGCGACCGCCTTGGGGATGCCGGCCGGCGGAAACGCACGCATCACCAGTGCGAGCGACGACGGGATGAGGACAGCGCCTCCGACCGCCTGCGCGATCCGGAAGCCGATCAGCAGCTCGACGGTGGACGCGAGCCCGCACGCCATCGACGCGATCGTGAACACGACCGACCCGATGAGGAAGGTGCGTCGGTGCCCGATCCGATCGGCCAACTTCCCGGCGGGCACGAGCAGGGCGGCGAACACGATCGTGTACGCGTTGAGGACCCACGACAGTGTCGTCGGTCCGGCGTCTGCGAACGACGCGGTGACGTCGGGGAACGCGACGAACAAGATCGTCGTGTCGAGGAACACCGCGAGTGTGGCGAGCGCGGAGATCGCGAGCGTCGCCGTCGGTCGATCGTTCGGTGGTGTCGGCGTCGACGCCATCGGCCGAGCATCGCGCGAGTGAGTTTGATCATGCAACTCACACCGTCGTCGTCGCACTCACGTCGGTCGCGATGCGGAGACGACCCCGGTCAACAGTCGGATGTGATCGGCACGTTGGTGACGGAAGGCTGCGACATCGGCGAGCGGTGCGCGCCCGGCATCGTTCAGTCGGTCGGCTTGATCGCTCGGACGGTCGCGGCGTAGAGGCCGGTGGCGGTCTCGTGGGTGCGCTCGATCGAGCAGTCGATCAGCCCGGCCGCGGCGAGCATGGCGAGGTAGCTGCCGTGTTCGAGCGCTCCGGCGCCGCACTCGGCCCACTCCTGGCGGTCGTCGGTCGGCTCGTAGCCGTCGACGGCGACGACGTCTGACACCGCGAGTCGACCTCCCGGCCGGAGCACGCGGGCGATCTCGTCGAAGACCGGTTGCTTGTCGGGTGCGAGATTGATGACGCAGTTGGAGATGACGACGTCGACCGAGGCGTCGGGGAGCGGCACGTCCTCGATCATCCCGTGGAGGAATTCGACGTTGTCGACGCCGGCGTCCGCGGCGTTCTCGCGGGCGGTGGTGAGCATCTCCTCGAGGAAGTCGAGGCCGAATGCCTTCCCGGTCGGCCCGACCCGGCGGGCGGACAGGATCACATCGAGGCCACCGCCCGAACCGAGATCGAGCACGACCTCGCCGGGCGCGAGCTCGGCCATCGCGAACGGGTTCCCGCACCCCATCGACAGGTTCGCGACCTGTTGGTCGACCTGGCCCAGCGCGTCGTGGTCGTACTGGGCGGCGCCCCACCGCTCGTCGCCCGCCGGCGCCTCCGGGCGTTCACGTACCGCGTCGCGGTAGTAGTCGCGCACCGCGTCGTGTGTGCCGTCGTGTGTTGCGTCGTGCGTTGCGTCCTGGGTGACGTCGCGTCTCGCGTCGTCACGTACGGGCTCGTCGATCGTCGGGCTCTCGTCACTCGTGGAGGTCATCGCCTGCTGCTCTCTGATCGTGCGCAACTCGCTTCGGTTGCGACGTGTCGGGGGAACTGGGGGTCGACGTTGCCCATCACGACGTCGGCTGCGGCCGGGAACCGGCGGAGACAGTTGTGGTTGACGCGCCAATGGCTCGCGGTGCCCACCCGCTCGACGTGAACGAAGCCGACGTCGGCGAGCTTGGCGAGGTGATGGGAGACCGTGGACTGCCCGACGTCGAGACGATCGGTGATCTCGCCGACCGTCAGCGACTCGTCGGCGGTGGACAGGAGATGGAGGATCAGCACCCGGGTCGGGTCACCGATCGCGGCGAACCAACTCGCCCACTCCACCGCCTCGGCCCGGCTGATCGAGATCGCTGTGACGGATTGGCGACCAATGTCGTCCCGCCTCGTGCTCTCCACTGGTGTCTTCATCGATCATCGACGATACTCGATGAAAGAGTGAACCGGACACACGAAACCCGGAGCGACGAACCGGACGGGGAATCCGGGCAACCGATCGACGACGTCGACCTGGGACGTCAGTCGGCGACGGGCGCAGCGGCAGCGTTCACTCGTTCGCCGAGGGCGTCGGCCGACGCCGGACCGACGACTCGGAGCCCGCTCGGACCACCGCCTCCGTCGCGGTCGCCGTCACCGTCGCTGTCGCCGTCACCGTCGCCGTCGCCGTCGCTGTCGCTGTCGCTGTCGCTGTCGCACTCGCCGAGTCGGCCGGCGGGATCGGCGATGCGATCGGTCTGCGCGCTCACGCTGGACGAATCCTCCCGGTCGAGCGCCCCGATCGAGCACGCGTCGGCGGTCGGGTCACCGACGACGTACACGAGGAAGAACTCCGTGATCTCGGTGGCGATGAACGCGTTCACCTCGATGGAACCGTCCTGCCACATGTCGCGGTGGTCCTGGCCGTCGATCACCGTGAGGAACTTGTCGCCCACCGCGGGGTACCGCTCGAACGGCGTCAGCCGCCAGCCGGGTTCGTCGATCGTGCCCGTGGCGTTCGTGTCGATCTCGTCGCCACCGACGAGGTTGTAGGCGGGGATCGTCACCGTCGTCCACGTGTTGTCGTCCGGCCCGTCGTCGAACGCACTGAACTGGTCGGCGCCCTGCGGCGAGATCGGGGCGATGGCGTCGATCCGCTCGTCGGTGAACGTCCGATCGAACGTCGCGCCACCGACCG
>JBCBDK010000155.1:0-405 GCA_038529675.1 Actinomycetota bacterium | reverse complement strand
CCGACCGCATGCGAGGTGTATGCACCGAACGAATGACCGGCGTGGCCGACCCGTGTCAGATCGGGGACCCCGCTGAATGCATCGGGCAGTTCGACCGAACCGGCATCGAGTTGGTCGAGGAACTCGGTCACGTCAGCAGGTCGGTCGAGCCGGTGCGTTCCCGGCTGCGACGGGAGGTGCCCGATGTGAACGGCGAGCATCCCATGCGCAGCGAAGGTCGAACCGAGGTGGGCGCCGCTCCGAAAGAAGCGATCACTGCCTTGTCCGCCGTGGCTGACGACGACCACCGGGACATCACCGACCGCATCGATCGGAACGTACGCCCGGTACGGAATCCGACGGTTGCGGGTGCCATCGATGATGTCGCCGTCGAACACCGCAACCTCGAACACCGCGACCTCGGAC
>JBCBDK010000154.1:0-7923 GCA_038529675.1 Actinomycetota bacterium | reverse complement strand
CTGCGGCCGTTCGCCGCCCGCGAGATCGGTACCCAAGCGTCGATGCACCTCGCCGCCGGCGTCGGTCCACGTTCGCAGCTCGAGGGGCGCACCCGCGTAGTGATGCCAGATCTCGGCGCTGTCGATGCGGTGCCAGTGCGAGCGCTCGCCGGCTCGGAGCAGGAAGTAGATGGCGGTGCCCGCAGCGCGTGCTCCGCGGACCTGCCCCGACTCGCGCCAGGTCTCCGCGTACCAGCCGCCCTCGGGATGCGGGCGGAGGCCGAGTCGTCCGATGATCCTCTCGACGGCTCGCTCGGGCTCGGACTCGGACTCGGACTCGGGCGCCGACTCGACGTCGACGACGCCCTCGCCGCCGTCACCCTTCGACATACAACTGTGAGTAGTAGTCGTCGAGCATCCGCTTGACGGCGAACCGCTCGCGCGTCGACTCGATGCTGGCGCGCATCATCGCCTCCCACCGCGCAGGATCGTCCTCGTAGGTCGGCAACACCTCGCCGAGCACGACGTCGTAGAGCGCCGCCAGGTCGTGTGCGTCCTGCTCGGCAACATCGTCCGACTCGAAACCGTCGCCGAGCTGCCACCCGTTGACGCCGTGCTCGCACGCCTCGGGCCACCAACCGTCGAGCACGGAGCAGTTCAGCACGCCGTTCATCGCGGCCTTCATGCCGCTGGTCCCGCTGGCTTCCTGCGGACGACGCGGGTTGTTCAGCCAGACGTCGGAGCCGCGCGTCAGCATCCGCCCGATCTCCATGTCGTAGTTCTCGAGGAACACCACCGAGTTCGGGTACGCCCTCATCATCGCGACGAGGTCCGCCACGATGCCCTTGCCGGCGTCGTCGAGCGGATGCGCCTTTCCCGAGAACACGATCTGGACCCGTTGATCGCGCAGGTAGGGCTCGATTCGCTCCGGCTCGGAGAAGATGAGATCGCTGCGCTTGTACGCGACCGCCCGACGACTGAAGCCGATCAGCAATCGGTCCGGATCGAGCACCGATCCCGTCCGGTGTTCGACGAAGCCGATCAGCTCTCGCTTGATCTCGTGGTGGACGGGCCGGAGGGCCGTGCCCGCGTCGAACGCCGCCGAGATCCGGTCGTCGACCCATGTGGGCGTGTGGATGCAGTTCGTGATCCCGATGATCTCGCTGCGCCCGGCCACGTGCCGCCACATGTCGTTCGCCGTCTCGGCATGGAGCTGCGCGACGGCGTTCGACTTCCGTGAGAGTCGAAGTGCTGCGACCGTCATGTTGAACGGATCGCCACCGATCCGGACCATCTCGGGCCGGGATCGGCCGTGGAACGCACCGACATACTCCATCGTGTCGAGGTCGTGGCTCTCGTTGCCCTGCAGGACCGGCGTGTGGGTGGTGAACACGACCCGCTCACGGGTGGCGCGCCACGCCTCCTCGAACGTCAACCCACTCGACTGACGTTCGGCGATGAGCTCGAGCGCAGCGAGAACGGCATGACCCTCGTTGAAGTGGAACACGTCGACATCGAGGCCCAGGGCGCGGAGCGCGCGGACACCGCCGATGCCGAGGACGATCTCCTGGGCGAGCCGCTCCTCCGAGAACCAACCGTAGAGCTGCCCGCAGATCCAACGATCGTCGCCGCGGTTCTCCTCGAGGTCGGTGTCGAGCAGGTAGAGCGGCGCGTTGCCGTGTGCCTCGGTCTTCCACACCTTGACGGCGACGTCGCGCCCGCGGATCGACACCGACACCGTGACGCCGGTGTCGTCGAGGTCGTACTCACGGTTGGTGTACGTGTCGTAGGGCTGGCCGGCCTCGTCGACGTACTGATCGGTGTAGCCCTGCTTCCACTTGAGGCCGACGCCGACGAGCGGTCGAGCCTCGTCGCGTGCGCCCTTCAGGTAGTCACCGGCGAGGATGCCGAGACCGCCGGCGTACCACTTGAGGTCGTTGTCGAGGCCGTACTCCATGCAGAAGTAGGCCACGTGCGGATCGCGCTCGGTCATCGGGTCGCTCCTGGGGGTCGGGAGGGCGTGGTGGATCGGGAGGGGATGGTGGTGAGTACTCGACGATCGATGCTACGACGCTGGCCGCTTGCGTGCCCCGGGCCGAACGTCCCGCGTCGAGCGGCGCGCCGCGACCGGACCCCACCTCGGCTCCACCCGGTCGGTGTCGGCGGCGGTGGCGGTGGCGGCGACGGTCAGGATTCGACCAGGCTGAGCGACTCGGCGAGGTACTCGTCGCGGCACTTCGAACGCTGCAGCTTGCCGCTGCTGGTCTTTGGCAACGTGCCCGGCGTGACGAGCATGATGTCGCGCGGCGGCAGGCCGCACACCTCGAGCGTGCGTTCGTGGATGTGCGCACGGATCTCACCGAGGTCGCCCGATGTGTCGGTCGGGCGGATCTCGGCGACGACCACGACCGACTCCTTGCCCTTGTACCCCTCCATCCCGAACGCGATCACGTTGCCTGCACGCACGCCGTCGAGGGGCCCGATCGCACGCTCGATGTCCTCCGGGAACACGTTGCGACCACCGACGATGATGACGTCCTTGATCCGACCGCACAGGACCAATTGACCGTCCAGCAGGTATGCGAGATCGCCGGTACAGAGCCACTCACCGTCGAACAGGGCCGCGGTCGCATCGGGCCGCTTGTAGTAACCGGGCGTGACGGAGGTGCCGCGCAGGAGCAGCTCACCGACGTGCCGCTCGGGCACTGGCTCGTGCGTGTCCGGGTCGACGACCTTCATCTCGAGGCCCGGTACCGCCGTGCCGAGCAGCGGCAACGCCCGAGCGCTCAGCTCGAGATCGTCGGGATCCGCGACGTCGACCGGTTTGGCCACACGTTGCGTCTCGAGCACCTCCCGATCGACGATGTCGACCTGCAGCCCGGTGTGACGTTTCGGGAAGGAACCGGCGATGGCCACCTCGGCCATGCCGAATGCCGGGAAGACGCTGCCCGGCCGGAACCCGAACCGACCGGCCTCGTCCACGAATGCCGACACCGCCTTCGGGTCGACCGGCTCGGCACCGGACAGTGCGAGGGTCAGCGTGGACAGGTCGAGACCCTCCATCCGCTTGAGGGCCCGGGTGGCGAGCACCCACGAGAAGTTCGGGCCGGCGGTAGCCGTTCCGCCGTGCTCGGAGATCCACCGCATCCAGTTGCCGGGATGACCGAGGAAGTCCTGCGGCGCCGCCTGCACGAGCTCGACGCCCTTGGTCATCGGCAGCGTCAGGAACCCGACGAGGCCCATGTCGTGGTACAGCGGCAGCCACGACACCATCACCTCACCCTCGCCGAGCTCGGCCGACTCGCACGCCGCGTCGATGTTCGCCGACAGGACACGGTCGGGAATCATCACCCCCTTCGGCTCGCCGGTCGACCCGCTCGAGTACTGCAGGATCACGAGCCGGTCGGGATCGTGCGACGGGAGTTCGAGCGCGTCGCCCGACGGCACGTTCGGTGACCCGGGCATCACGGCAGTCATCGCCTCGATCGGTGGGTCACCGTCCGCGGCCTCGTAGAAGTCGGCGAGCAGCGGGTCGATCAGGACGAGCTTGGCGTCGCCGTGACGGATCCGCGCGCGCGTCGACTCGATGAAGTCGTCGAGCGAACCCATCCGCATCGGCAGCGGCAGCACCATCGAGGCGATGCCCGCCATCCAACAGCCGCGGACGATCGTGATCAGATCGCGGCTCGTCGGGCCCAGCACGGCGACGTGGTCGCCGGGCAACAGGCCCTTCGCCTGCAGCGCTGCACCGACGGCTCGCGCCTCGTCGTGGATCTGGTTCCAGCCGACCCGGACGGGTTCGCCGTCGGGCATCACCGAGTTGCCGACGAAGCGAACCCCGGTCTCGGCATCGGCCGCAGCTTCGAGTCGTGCGATCGTGGAATCGACCATGACGCACCACGGTAGCTCCGGGCTGCCCCAGGTCCGGCCTACGCGGACCAGGCGTCGACGACCGATCGTCGGGGTTCCCAGCCGGTCGCCGCGGTGAACGCTCGCGACGAGATCCGGTGCGCGCGAGCAAGGCTGCTCACACCCGGACCTGCGAGCCTGGTGACCGGTCCGGGGAGATGCCGCAGCCGGCGGCGACCGACGTGGCCAGCGAGCGCAGCTGCGTGATCGAGGCGCGGCACCGGATCGGGTTCGGCCACGTTGTACGTGCCGGCCGGCGCGCGGAGCGCCGCGACGACGGCGGCGGCTGCATCGTCGACATGGATCCACGACACCCGGTCGACCGGCCTGCCCGGCAGGGCGAAGACACCCGTGCGGGCAGCCGCTCGGATCGCCTCCACGTGGCCGCTGTCGTCGGCGAAGAACATCGCGAAGCGCAATGCCACCCCGGTCCCGCCGGTCTCGGTCACCAAACTCGCGGACGCCTCCGCGCCACGACACGTCTCGTTGCCCCAGAAGTACGAGCGCGGCTGCGACTCGTCGATCCATCGATCGCCGGCGTCGGCGTACGGAAACGTGATCGACTCGCACACGTAGCGTCCGTCCCGGCGGGCGACCGCAGCGGCGAGGTTCGCCGACGCTTCCGACCGCAGCCGATCGTTCATCGCCCAGGCCGATCGACGCGCTGCACTCGCGCCGGTCGGTATCGCCGTCGCCACGTTGACGATGGCGTCGTGATCGTCGCCGAGTCGAGTGGTGGCGTCGCGGTCGAAGAGGTCGACCGTGATCGGGGTGGCACCGATCTCGTCGACTCGCGAACGGGCGGTCGCGTCGCGGACGTTGGCCGTGACGTCGTAGCCGGCGGCGACGAGCGCCGGAACCACCCGGCGGCCGAGCACACCCGTCGCGCCGGCGACGAACACCCGCCCGGTCACGTCGTCACCGCCTCGCGGTGCCGTGCGGCCCAGACCAACCCGCCGCCGACGACCGCGAACAGCCCGAGGCCCGACAGGCTGGCGACGACGTCAGCGGCGGCCAGCCCGTCGGTGTTCAACACGTGATACACCGCATGTGGAAGACCCCACACGAGCGCGGCGGCTCCAGACAGTTCGAGCAGGCGTCGGTCGGGTCGCCACCATGCGGCGGCGAACAGGACGACGAGCGCCAGGTTCAGTGCACCGACGTCTCGGACGAGGTGCTCGTTGTACGGACCGTCGACCGCGACCCAGGCCCGGCCGAGTCCGGGGAAGTCGTCGTGGAATGAACGAGGTGCGAGGAGTGCCCAGGCACCGAGCGGTGCGGTGACCGCGATCAGGTAGCCGAGTGCGATGCGCACCCACTGTCGAAGCATCACGGACACGACGGTACGGACCGCTGGTCTGTGAGAACAGACCAGTTCGCCTGTCCGGACGCACACCACTCAGCGGAGTGCTGGTGAGCGCCGCGCCCTACGATCGAGGCGTGTTGGAGCTGCAGCTCGACCTACCGGACGGTCGTGGCCGGCGCGCTGCGCTCGAAGCGGCACTTCGCACGGCGATCCGCGCAGGACGGTTGCGTGCCGGTGCCCCGCTCCCCTCGACACGTGTGCTCGCCGCCGATCTCGGCGTGTCGCGGTCCACCGTCGTCGCAGCGTTCGAGCAACTCGCCGCCGAGGGATACTTGAACGCCAAGCAGGGCAGCGCCACGAGCGTCGCTGCCGTGGCCACGCCGGCTGCGACCGACGCCGAGATCGACGTGTTCGGGCCGACACCTCGCCACGACTTTCGTCCGGGCGAACCGGACGGGAGCTCGTTCCCGAGAGCGCGCTGGCTCCGCTCGGTACGTCGAGTTCTGAGCGAGGCCCCTGATCGTGCGATCGGGTATCCCGACCCCCGTGGCGTCCCTGTGCTTCGCTCCGTGTTGGCGGACTACCTGGCGCGCACCCGAACCGTCGTGGCCGACCGCTCGGCACTTCGCATCGTCGGCGGCTACAGCGCCGGGCTCGGCTTCGTCGCCGACGCACTCCGACACCGCGGGGTCACGCGCATCGCGACCGAAGATCCCGTCCTGCCGATCCACACCGACATCCTCCGCGCCACCGGCCTCGAAACCGTGCCGGTCCACCTCGACGCCGAGGGCATCGACGTGCGGCAGCTCGCAAGGAACGACGTGGGCGCGGTCGTCGTCACGCCGGCCCATCAGTATCCGACAGGCGTCACCATGAGCCCGGAACGGCGCGCCGAGCTGATCGCGTGGTCGCGCCGGAACGACGCGTGGATCATCGAGGACGACTACGACGGCGAGTACCGCCACGACCGCCGACCGATCGGTGCGATGCAGGGCCTGGCGCCGGACAGCGTCGTGTATGCCGGCACGGCGAGCAAGTCGCTGTCGCCGGCATTGCGCATCGCGTGGCTCGTGGTTCCCGAAGCGCTTCAGGGAGATCTACTGCGCGTGACGAACATGCGAGCGGGCGTTTCCGCCATCGACCAGCTCGCACTCGCCGATTTCGTCGACCACGGTGAACTCGATCGGCACGTTCGTCAGATGCGACGTCGGTATCGCCGTCGCAGCGACGCGCTCAGATCGGTGCTCGACGAGGTCGCCCCCTGGCTCGAGTTGGGCGATGGCGCGGCGGGTCTGCATCTCATGGCGCGGCTCACGAACGCCGGTATCGACGAGGCGACGGTGCTCACCGCAGCCGACCGGGCATCGGTCGGGTTGTTCGGCCTCACGACACACCACCGATCGTCGGCCGCCGGGTCGGGGTTCGCCATCGGCTTCAGCCGACCGGCGGAACACCACTTCCCCGTGGCGCTCGAGCACCTCGCCGACCTCCTCGCTTCGATCCAGCCGACGTCTCACACGGCTCGGTGAACGCGTCAGCGGCCGACTCGATGGTTCAGCTCACTGGCTGCCGTCGAGACGATCCGGCAGGTGGCGGTCACGGCCACCGCGCACCTTGACCTCGGGCGGCTCGCACTGCCAGCAGCCGTACTCGACGTGGATGCCCTGCACCGACATCTGCGTCCCCCTGGACTTCTCGAGGATGACCTGGGGCCGGTGGTAGAGATCATCGCCGCCGCAGGTCGGGCACCTCGGACGCGGATCGCGTGTCCAGGTCACCTGGCACGCCGAACACGTCAGCTGAATGCGACCATCGTCGAGCGACGCACCGGCGAGATCGTCGTCGCGCTCACAGCGGGGACAGATGATGTCGAGCGCCACGGCGAAATCGTAGGTCCTGCCGACACGCGTGGCACGATGGCCCGATGCCCGACTACCGCACCATCGGCGACAGCTACCTCGGATCCGGGGACTTCTGGATGAAGCCGCTCGACGAGCGCGACGAGGCCTTCCGGGCGCTCCGCCGCGAGTCCAGGCACGGCGACGGCATGTGCTTCCACGAGGAGTTGTCGGTCATCGAGGGAGGCATCAAGGGCCCGGGGTTCTGGTCGGCGGTGACCTACGACGACATCCGAGAGATCAACCGCAAGCCACACGTCTTCTCGTCGGCCTCCGGCATCACGTTCGGTGAGCAGCCGCCGGAGACTCTCGAGTTCTTCGGCTCGATGATCGTGATGGACGACCCGCGGCACGCGAAGTTCCGTCTGCTCGTGCAGAAGGGATTCACGCCGAAGATGATCGCCCAGATCGAGGAGTCGGTCCGCGAGCGGGCCCAGCGTCTCGTCGCCGAGGCGAAGGCCGCGACCACGAACGGCACCGGTTCGTGCGACTTCGTCGAGAAGTTCGCCGCCCCGCTCCCGCTCCAGGTGATCTGCGACATGCTCGGCGTCCCGCCGGAGGACGAACAGCAGATCTTCGACTGGACGAACACGATTCTCGGGGCGGGCGACCCCGACTTCGTGCTCGACCTCGATGGACTGATCCTCGGCGCAGCAGCGATGTTCGAGTACGCCCAGCAACTCGGCGAAGCACGGCTGGCGAGGCCGACCGACGACATCACGTCGGTCCTCATGCAGGCCGAGGTCGACGGCGAACGCCTCACGCCGGCCGAGTTCGGATCGTTCTTCATCCTCTTGGCCGTCGCTGGGAACGAGACCACGCGCAACGCGA
>JBCBDK010000153.1:0-7962 GCA_038529675.1 Actinomycetota bacterium | reverse complement strand
GCCCGACTCCGGCAGGACTTCGATGTGCCCGGCGAGCACTCGGCCGAGGTGCAGGCTGCGGCCGAGGTCGCTGCGAAGCGTCCGTTCGACGTGGTCGCAGCCTCGGCGGCCGCGAACGCGACGCGTTGGCAGCACGTCGATCGGACCGATACGCCGTTCGTCACGCTCGACCCGGCATCGAGCACCGATCTCGACCAGGCGTTCTTCATCGAACGGGCCGGCAACGGCGCCGACGCCGACGTGATCCTCCGGTATGCGATTGCCGACGTCGGATGGTTCGTCCGCACGGGCGATCCGGTCGATGCCGAGGCGTGGCGGCGTGGCGTCACCGTCTACCTGCCCGACGGCCGGGCGGGTCTGCACCCCGAGCGGATCGCCGAGGACGCAGGCAGCCTGCTCCCCGGAGGTCCGAAGCCGGCGGTCGTGTTCACGGTGCGGGTCGCGTCCGACGGCGGGGTCCGCCTCGACGGGGTCGAACGGGCGATGGTGCGGAGCCGGGCGAAGCTCGCCTACGACTCGGTGACCCGCGACGATCTGCCCGAGCCGTTCGACGACCTCGCTCGGCGGATCGAGGTCAATGAACAAGCGCGTGGCGCGGAGCGGATCCAGTGGCCGGAGCAGGAGGTCGTCCGGGCCGAACACGGCTGGGATCTGCGTTTCCGACCCCGCAACGCCGCCGAGCAGCACAACGCTGCCATGTCGCTGGCAACCAACATGGCCGTCGCCGAGGCCATGTTCGAAGCCGGAACGGGCCTGTTCCGGACGATGCCGCCCGTCGCCGACCGACTCCTCGGGCGACTGCGCCACACGGCCCGAGCCGTCGGTCTCGAGTGGCCGGCGGAACTCGGACTCGGCACGTTCGTGCAATCGCTCGACGCCGACGACCCGAAGACCGCAGCGTTCCAGATCGCAGTTCGGCGGGCCAGTGGCGGGGCGTCGTACACGCCCTTCAGCGAGTTCACATCGGAGGACGGTCCCGCCGATGGTGGCGTCCGCGACGGCCGACCGTGGCACGCGGCGGTCGCCGCCACCTACGCCCACGCGACCGCGCCGCTCCGCCGGCTCGCCGACCGCTACGTGGTCGAGGCGACGCTCGCGATCGCCAACGGCCGCGAGGTGCCCGAGGAGGTCGACGCCGCCTTCGAAGACTTGCCGGAGGCGATGCGACGCGGCGACCGGCTCGCGAACCGGGTCGATCGCGCGGCCGTCGATCTGGCCGAAGCGATCTTGCTGCAGGACCGCGTCGGTGAGGTGTTCGACGCCGTCGTCACCGACGAGGACGACAAGGGCGTGCGTCTCCAGATCTGCAACCCGGCGGTCGTGTCGCGAACGATCGCACGGCGCGTCGACCCGGGCGACGACATCCGGGTCCGGCTCGACGAGGTCGATGTTGCAAGCCGCCGCGTCGACTTCGATCGGGTCGGGTGACCGTTCGCCCGACGCGCCGTTCGTTCGCGCGGCGCGCTCAGCGGGCGACGCGACCGGTCTCGTAGGCCCACATGGCCAGCTCGACGCGGTTGCGAGCCGAGAGCTTGGACATGAGATGGGCGAGGTGCGTCTTCACCGTGCCGAGCCCGAGGTGCAGCTCGTCGGCGATCTCGGCGTTGGTGCGGCCGGTGGCGACCGATCGCAGCACCTCCTCCTCGCGTGCGGTCAGCGGGTCGACCGGTACGACCGCCGTCGTGGACGGTGCGGTGTCGGTGAAGGCTCGGAGCAGCCGGGCCGTGACGCTCGGAGCGATGAGTGCGTCGCCGGCGTGTGCCGCTCGGACGGCCTGGACCAGGAGGTCGGGCCCTGCGTCCTTGAGGAGGAACCCGCGGGCACCCGACCGCAGTGCGCCGTACACGTACTCGTCGAGATCGAACGTGGTGATCACGACGACGGCCAGCGGATCTCGAACCTGGGGTCCCGCAAGCAGTCGGGTCGCCTCGATGCCGTCGAGGCGGGGCATGCGGATGTCGAGCAGGCACACGTCGGGGCGAAGCCGCTGCGCCGTCTCGACCGCAGCGCGTCCGTCGCCGACCTCGGCGACCACCTCGAGATCGGGCTGCGCGTCGAGGATCATCGAGAGTCCGGTTCGGACGAGCTCCTGATCGTCAGCCAACAGGACCCGGATCGTCACCGACCACCTCCGAGGGGGAGGACGCAGCGGACCGACCAGCCGCCGGTCGCGGTCGGGCCCGCCTCCAGCGTGCCGCCGAGGAGTTCGGCCCGTTCGGTCATGCCGACGATGCCGAAGCCGGGCGACGCTCGTCGGCCCGGGTCGATGCCGGTGCCGTCGTCCACGACGGTCATCACCACGCGCGGCGCACCCTCGCCATCGCTCGAGCGCGGCGCCTCGATCGAGACGTCGATCGAGATGCGACGCACCCGGTGTGCGTGACGGATGGCGTTGGTGACCGACTCCTGCGCGACCCGGTGGAGGGCGCCGCCGACCCGATCCGGGACCGCGTCGCGAGGCCCACGCACCTCGACCTCGATGCGCACGCCGGTCGGTGCCGACGCGGTGAGGTCGTCGAGTTGAGCGAGGCCGGCGCTCGGGGTCAACGGTGCATCCACGCTGGCGTCCTCCGACCGCAGCGAGCGGACCATGTCGCGGAGGTCGTCGAGCGATCGCGAGGCCGCCTCCTCGATCACCGCCAGGGCATCGACGGCCGCTTGGGGGCGTGTTGCGGCGAGCGTGCGTCCGGCCTGCGCCTGCACCGCCACGGCCGACATGTGGTGGGCGACCGTGTCGTGGAGCTCGCGCGCGAGGCGCTCGCGCTCGGCCAGCTGTGCGCGGCGCTGCTGTTCGGACTGCACGGTGCGGCGAGCCCTGACGAGTGCGCCGACCGCAGCGGGGAGCAGCAGGAACGCGAACCCGCCGATCGCGTCGCCGACCGACGTGGGGTCGGCGAGCACCGACACCACCCAGCTCGCGACGCACACACCGAGCCCAATCGCGGCGTGGCGACCTGACGACCATCGGAGCAGTGCGTACGGGACGAGGAGCAGCAGCACGCACGCATAGAGCCCGAACGGCTCCTCGGCCGAGGCGCTCAGCGCCGTGCCGAGCGTCATCGTGCCGAAGGCGACCACGGTGACCGCCAGGCCATGCACACGGCGCCACGGCAGCGCCCCGATCGCCACCAGCGCGGCGACGAGTGCGACGGGCCGCCACACGACGTCGGGCCGGAAGATCGTCTCGACGATCGCGCCGACCCAGCCGGCCGCCACGAGCAACGCGTCGAGACGTCGCGGCCCGGGCGCGTCCTCGATCCGTTCCTCGTCGAACGAGGCCCAGAGCGAGCCGAGGACCGGACGCCGCGGCGACCGAGCAGCGTGGTCGCGGAGGTCGGCAGTTGACACGTCTCCAGCGTAGAGAGTGCACCAGGGCCGCGTATCGGCCGATCGGACGATGTCGGTCGGGCCGGACGGCAGGGCGGATTCGAGCCGATCCGCCGATGCGGCTTTCCGGTGCGCCGTCGATCGTGGAGGTCCGCCACCCCGGAGGTGGCGCGTCCCGTTCCGATCCGCTCCGTCCACGAGGAGACCCCCATGTCATCGCTGCTCCACCGCCTCGGCCGAACCTCGGCGCGTCACCCCTGGCGGGTGATCGCCGTGTGGTTCGCCGTCGCGGTCATCACCGTCGCCACCGCGTCCGTCAACGGCGGCGAGACCACGGACACCTTCGACGTGCCGGGCGTCGACTCGCAGATCGCCACCGAATTGCTGACGGCCGCCGGCGACGACCAGGCCGGGGTGACCGCCCGTGTCGTGGTCGCCGACGCCGGCGCCGTGTCGCCAGGCATCGTCGACGACGTGCGACGCACCCTGCTCCAGCTCGACGACGTGGTCGGTGTGAGCGCTGCCGCGATCGGCGAGATCGACAGCTCGGGCGACGTCGCGCTGCTGACGGTGCAGTACCCGGGCGTCGATGCACTGGACGCCGGAACGCTCGACGATCTGCTCGATGCGGTCGCCGACAGTAGGGGGTCGACCGGTGTCACGGTCGAGGCCGGCGGCGAGCTGTTCTTCCACTTCGAGGAGGCGTCGACATCGGGCGCCGAGGTCATCGGCCTCGCCGTCGCCGTCGTGGTGTTGCTCGTCGCGTTCGGCTCGCTGCTCGCGGCCGGACTTCCGATCGGGATCGCCCTGTTCGGGCTCGCCATCTCGGTCAGCTCGCTGTCCGTGCTCGCGAATGTGATCGACGTACCGAGTTGGGGCGGGCAGCTCGGCGCCATGATCGGGCTCGGGGTCGGTATCGACTATGCGCTGTTCCTCGTGACGCGTCAGCGAGAGCTGCTCGGCGACGGCTTCGACGTCGACGAGGCCGTCGGGCGTTCGGTTGCGACCTCCGGCCAGGCGGTCGTCTTCGCCGGTGGGACCGTCGTCGTGGCCATCCTCGGCCTCGCCGTCGCCGGTGTGCCCGTCATGACGTCGGGTGGCGTGGCGATCTCGCTCGTCGTGCTCGTGATGGTGCTCGCGGCGATCTCACTGCTGCCCGCCCTTCTCGGCCTGGCCGGTCATCGCCTCCAACGCGTGCGACTCGGTCGGGGCGGTGAGCGCGGCGTCGGCTCGCGATGGGCGGCATGGGGGCGTCACGTCGCTGGGCACGCATGGACGTATGCGATCGGTGTCACCGCCGTGCTGCTTGCGCTCACGGCGCCGATCCTCGACCTGCAGCTCGGCTTCCCCGACGACGGCACGCAGGCCGAGGGCCGAACGCAGCGACGTGCATACGACCTGGTCGCCGACGGGTTCGGACCCGGTGCGAACGGTCCGCTGCTCATCGCCGTCGACCTCGCAGCCACCGGTGCGGGCCCCGAGGTGTTCGAGGTGGTCGACGACCTCGCTGCGGCGGTCGCCGCCGACCCGGGCATCGCGTCGGTCGAGCCGCCGAGCACGGCGGACGGCTCGGATGTCGCCAGCTTCGTCGCGCTCCCGACCACCGCGCCGCAGGAGCCGGCGACGTTCACGACGGTCGAGCGGCTACGACGCGACGTCCTGCCCGAGGCGCTGGGCGACGAGGCGGCCACGGCACACGTCGGCGGCGCCACGGCGACCTTCGGTGACGTCGCCAATCGGGTGTCCGAACGACTGCCGTTGTTCATCGCCGCGGTGATCGGGCTGTCGTTCCTCCTGCTGACCGTCCTGTTCCGGTCGGTCCTCGTGCCGTTGAAGGCGGCGATCCTCAACCTGCTCAGCATCGGCGCCGCATACGGCGTCCTCGTCGCCGTCTTCCAGTGGGGTTGGGGAGCGAGCCTGATCGGGTTGGAAACGACGGTGCCGATCGTGTCGTTCATCCCGATGTTCATGTTCGCGATCCTGTTCGGGCTGTCGATGGACTACGAGGTGTTCCTCCTGTCGAGGGTGCGGGAGGAGTACCTGCGCACCGGGGACAACGACCACTCGGTGATCACGGGAATCGCGACGACCGCCCGAGTGATCACGTCGGCGGCACTGATCATGATCTCGGTGTTCGCCGGATTCGTGATCGGTGACGACCCGCTGGTGAAGATGATGGGCCTGGGGCTGGCAACGGCGATCTTCGTCGACGCCACGATCGTCAGGCTCGTACTGGTCCCGGCGACGATGAAATTGCTGGGGGATGCGAACTGGTGGCTGCCGACGTGGCTGGATCGAATGCTCCCGCACGTTGACGTCGAGGTGCCACGGCCGGCCGCGGACCGCGCCGACGGCTCGAACCGGGTTGCGACAGCAGCACCGTCGACCGAGTCGTCGGCCGGGCCGTCGGCCGACGTGAAGGAGCCGGTCGAGGTCTGAGCGGCGCCGGGTCAGGCCGGGGCCAGGCGGTAGACCGGGCCGTTCAGCGAGAGCGCGTAGACGTCGCCGTCGGGCCCGACGACGACCGAGGTCAGCGACGGCACCGAGCTCTCGGGTGCGAGTTCGACGATCGTCGGCTGGGTGTCGGGCCCGGGCTCGGAGGGGATCGACGTCGTGTCCAGTGCCCACAGCCGGCCGGAGCAGAAGTCGCCGTAGACGTACCAACCGTTGAGGTCGGCGTACGACGAGTTGCGGGCGACCACGCCGCCACTCACCGAACAGTCGCCATTCTCGTGCGGGTAGGCCGCGACCGGAGGGGTGTGCGCCGGCGACGACTGGTCGTCGTGGAACGGCTCGTATGCCTCGAAAGCACTCCAGCCGAAGTCCAGGCCACGACCCGCGCCGAGCCCCGAGTCGGCGTCGGCAGCCGCACGGTTGATCTCCTCGAAGTCGCCCTGGCCGACGTCGGCGATCCATAGATCGCCGGTGATGGCGTCGAACGAGAACTTCCATGGGTTGCGGAGCCCTGACGACCAGATCAACGGATCGGCTTCGACCCCGTCAGCGGTGACCCCCGGTGCGTAGGGGTTGTCGGCGGGGATGGTGATCGGCTCGTCGGCCGCCGGCGTCGGATCGAAGCGCAGGATCGAGCCGAGCGGGTTCGCGAGGTCGAGACCCGACCGCTCCGGGTCGTCGGCCGACCCGCCGTCGCCGAGCGCCAGGTAGAGCAGTCCGTCGGGGCCGAACTCGAGCTCGCCGCCGTTGTGATTGCCGAACGGTTGTGCGATGCGCAAGAGCTCGCGGTACGTCGCCACGTCGAAGACGCCGTCGCCGTCGACCGCGAGTTCGGCGACCACGGTGTCGCCGTCGCTCCCGCTGAAGTGGACGTAGCCGAGCGGTGCGTCGGGGTGGAAGGCGACGCCGAGCAGCCCCTGCTCGCCCCCGCTGTCCGTGAAGTCGATGTCAGCCGAGGCGCTGAGGTCGGCCATGTCGAGCAGCGTGATCGACGACTCGGCGTCGGCGCCCACGACCCGACCGCCCTTCTCGACGACGATCATCCGGAGGTCGTCGGCGCGAACGGTCGCGTCGACGGGCTGGTCGTAGCTCGCCTCCTCGATGAGCTGGACCGTTGGCGTCGGAAGCGGCCCGGGCGTGGTCGTGACCGGTGCGACCTCGTCGGGTCGCACCGTCGGGAGGTCGGCCGATGCGTCGGGCGCGAGCGTCGCGTCGGTGGCCGACGCGTCGGCCGGGTCTGCGTCTGCGGCCCCGGCGTCGCTCCCTTCGTCGTTCGTGTCGTCACCGCCCGGCTCCTCCGGCTCGGCTGCGTCGGTACCCGAGTCGTCGGTGTCGATCGCCCCCGCCTCGGTGCTCGCGTCGTCGACGGGTGGTGTGGTCGTCGGCGAGGTCGCCGGGTCGTCGGCGTCCGAGGCGCACGCTGCCAGCACGATCGCGGCCAATACGGCGGCGGCTGAGGACGCTGATCGGCGCATCACTGGGTGAAACGGGCAAGGCCCTCTTGCACGACGCTGACGGCGAGGCTCCCGTCGGCGGTGAAGATGGCCCCGCCGGCGAGGCCGCGAGCAGATCCGGTCGAGATCGCCCGCTGTTGGTACAGCATCCACTCGTCGATGCGGAACGGCCGGTGGAACCACATCGCGTGGTCGAGGCTGGCCATCTGCAGGCCGGGGTGATCCCACGACAATCCGAACGGCAACAGCGTCGTGTCGAGCAGCGTCATGTCGCTCGCGTACGTGAGCAGGCACGCGTGGAGCACTGGGTCGTCGGGCAGCGTGCCGTTGGCACGCAGCCACACGTGCTGGACCTCCGACGGTGTGCCCTGCCGCGAGAACGGGTCTCCGTCGACGTAGCGGAGGTCGATCGGCCGCGGCCGGTGGTACCAGTCACCGATGCGATCTGCGTGCGGTGCCATCCTCGTATGGAAGTCGGGGAGATCGTCGGGCTCGGTCAGACCCTCGTCGACACCGATCTGATGGTTGGGTCCGCCGACCTCGTCGTCATGGAAGCTCGCCTGCAGGTTGAAGATCGCACGACCGTGCTGGACCGCGACCACGCGACGTGTGGCGAAGCTGCGTCCGTCGCGGATCCGGTCGACCTCGTAGAGAATCGGTCGTTCGGGGTCACCGGGTCGGAGGAAGTACGCGTGCAGCGAGTGCACGTGCCGACCCGGCTCGTCGA
>JBCBDK010000152.1:0-8019 GCA_038529675.1 Actinomycetota bacterium | reverse complement strand
GTCGACATCGGCCGCGACGATCGGTGCGAGCAGCCGCTCCGCCAGTACGGTCACTTCGTCACCGGTCGTCTGGCCCCGCTCGACGAACTCGACGAAGCCCGGGCAGGCGGCCGAGGTCAGCGAGACGGGCACACCGGTGTCGGCGATCGCTCGGACATAAGCGCCCGAGCCGACGGTGCCGACCGTGCCGATCACGCCGACCCGGCCCGTGACGGTCGTCTGCACGAGCGCGCGGGCACCGGCTTCGATCACGTCGACGACGGGAACGTCGAGTGTTGATCGGAGGTCGTCGAGACCGGCGGCGGTCGCCGTGTTGCAGGCGACGACGAGCGCCTTCGCGCCGAAGTCGTCCACGAGGCTCGCCCCCAGCTCGGCCGCGTACGCACGCACCTCGTCGAGCGGTTTGGAGCCGTACGGATAGCGCCCGGTGTCGCCGATGTAGACGAGGTCCTCTGCCGGCAGCAGATCGATCACCGCTCGGGCGACCGTGAGGCCGCCGAACCCGGAGTCGAACATGCCGACGGGACCGTCCATCGGCGGCGAGGCTAACGCTGGGCGAGCGGACAGTCGGTTGGCATCGGATCAGAAGTAGATGATCTGCTCGGCGTTCGCCTCGGCGACGTCGAGGTCATCGGTGTACGCCCCGGTGGAGAGGTACTTCCAGCCGCCGTCGCACACGATGAACACGATCGTCCCGGACGTGATCTGGCCGGCGACCTTGGCCGCGCCGGCCAGAGCGGCACCTGCCGAGATCCCTGCGAAAACACCGGACGTCACCAAGCGGCGGGTCCACTCGATCGACTCGCGGGGCCGCACGACGCGCTTGCGGTCGAGGAGGTCGTAGCCGTTCCACTTCTCGAACACCGGGGGGATGTAGCCATCGCCGATGTTGCGCAGCCCCTCCACTCGCTCGCCGAGCGGCGGCTCGATCGCGATGATCTGGATCGTCGGGTCGTACTCCTTGAGGAACGTGCCGGTCCCCATCAGGGTGCCGCTCGTGCCGAGGCCGGCCACGAAGTGCGTGATGTCGGGTGCATCGCGCACGATCTCGGGGCCGGTGCCCTCGTAGTGCGCTCGCGGATTCGAGTCGTTCGCATACTGGTACGGGAAGAACCAGTCGGGATGCTCGGCGGCGAGCGCTGTCGCCCGTGCGACGGCGCCGTTCGAACCTTCAGGGCCGGGGGTGAGGATGATCTCGGCACCGAAGATCTCGAGCATCTGCCGCCGCTCGACCGACACCGACTCCGGCATCATGATCTTGATCGGATAGCCCTTGATCCTCGCGATCGCGGCGAGCGCGATGCCGGTGTTCCCCGACGACGGCTCCAGGATCGTCTGGCCCGGGCGCAGGAGGCCATCGGCTTCGGCGGTCTCGATCATCCGCTTGGCGATGCGGTCCTTGACCGAGCCGAACGGGTTCTGCATCTCCATCTTGCCCAGGATCCGCACATCGGGGTTGGGCGACAGCTCCGACAGATCGACCATCGGTGTGTTGCCGATCATGTCGAGCACCGAGGTGTTCAACATGGTCGGCATGGGGGGTGCGTACATCGTCATTCGTCGTGCCTCGTCGTTGTCAACCCCATCGAGTCGCCGTGCATTCCGACAAACCCGATCAGGTTCGTCGTCAATCGTACCGTCGGCTGCGCCGACGTGCCGGGTCGTGACCCAGGTCCGATGCGGAACCGGTCAGACCACGGAGATGAGTTCGTCGACGACGTCCCCGTCGACGATGCGGTAGCTGCGGATCTCCGGAGCCTCTCGCTTCAGACTCACGATCACGTAGTGCCAGTTCGGGTCGACGGCGGCGGCCACGTCGGTCGGGCTCGGATACGGCTCCGAGTGCGTGTGGGAGTGCACGACGCCGTTGATCTCCCACCCCAGGTCGTCGGCGGCGTCCTCGGCATCGAGGTGATCCT
Organism: Actinomycetota bacterium; assembly: GCA_038529675.1. Taxonomy (GTDB): domain Bacteria; phylum Actinomycetota; class Acidimicrobiia; order Acidimicrobiales; family Ilumatobacteraceae; genus Ilumatobacter_A. The sequence goes on along the minus strand of JBCBDK010000152.1, from coordinate 6,100 downwards.
TCGGGTGCACCGTGTAGACCCGGGCCGACTCGTCGGTGTTGCGGCAGCCGTAGAAGACGCGGCCGCGGTCGCCCGGACCTCCAGCGGGCGCCGGCGGGCCGGCCAGGAGGCCGCACATCTCGAGCGGGTACTCGTCGTAGGCGCGGGCGACGAGCTGGGCGACCACCTCACGCGTCATCTCGAACACCGGCGGGATCGTACCCAGCCGGTCGGAGCGGCACCGTGCGCTGCCCGAGCGGAACCGGGCATGGAACGCCGAGTGCGCGGTCGTACCATCATCGGCCGATCACGATGGCGAAGAAGGGGAAGAAGGCGAAGCTGCAGGGCGGCGATGGGACCAAGCTCATTGCCTCCAACAAGCGCGCCCGCCGCGACTACGACATCCTCGACATGTGGGAAGCGGGCATGGTCCTGACCGGATCCGAGGTGAAGTCGCTGCGCGAGGGGAACGCGCAGCTCGCCGACGGGTATGCGACCGTCCGACGGGGTGAGGCGTGGATCGACGGTGTCCACATCCCGCCGTACACCAATGCTGTGGGTTTCGGCGCACACGATCCCGACCGGACCCGGAAGCTGCTGCTGAACCGTGCCGAGATCGAGATCCTCGACCGGCGCACGCTCGGCACCGGCCTGACGATCATCCCGCTCCGGCTCTACTGGAAGCACGGCAGGGCCAAGCTCGAACTCGCGCTGGCCAAGGGCCGCACCAAGGGCGACAAGCGACAGACGATGGCTGAGCGCGACGCCGACCGGGAGATGCAGACCGCCATCAACCGCGCCGCGAAGTACGGCGAGCGGTGAGCGGCGCCCCCGGCGACTCGAACGGGTCCGGCAGGTACGTGCCGGTCGTCGTCATCGGTGCCGGCCAGGCCGGCCTCGCCGCGAGTGCGTGCCTGTCGGCGCGCGGTCTCGAACACGTCCTGCTCGAACGCCACGTGGTCGCACACAGCTGGAAACATGAGCGATGGGCGTCCCTACGCCTCCTCACACCCAACTGGATGACGCAGCTGCCGCACCTCGATCCGGCGATCGTGCGCAGCGAGATCGACCACGACCCCGACGGCTTCGATCGCGCAGACCAGCTGGCCAAGGTGCTCGAGGACTACGCGGCGGCGATCTCAGCGCCGGTCGTCGAAGGCGTCTCGGTCGAGTCGGTGCGCGCGGCCCAGCCGGACCCGACCGCGCCGGGTGATGCCCGGCCGCAGTTCGTCGTGGAGTCCACCGACGGGGTACGCACGTGCGACGCCGTGGTCATCGCGAGCGGCGCGTGCGTCAGCCCGGCGATCCCGACGTTCGCGTCGTCGCTGCCGGACCACGTCACCCAGATCACCCCGACCGACTACCGTTCGCCGGACGAACTCGCCCCGGGCGACGTGCTCGTCGTCGGTGCCTCGGCGTCAGGCACTCAACTCGCCGACGAACTGCAGCGAGCAGGACGCAGCGTCACGCTCTCCACCTGGCACCACCGCCGCATGGTTCGGCGCTATCGAGGGCGCGACATCTTCTGGTGGCTGCACGAGTCGGGCGACTTGCACCGACCCGCCGACCTGAACGAAGCCGACGCCCCTCCCCCGTCGATGCAGCTGGTCGGCTCGCCCGACCATCGTGACCTCGATCTCAACGCACTCATCGAACACGGTGTGCGAGTCGCCGGATCGATGGCGGGCATCGACGGGCACCTGGCTCGCTTCAACGACGACCTCGCGGCGACGGCGGCCGCTGCGGACCGCGCGATGTTCGATCAGCTCGCCGCCATCGACGCATGGATCGAATCGTCGCAGCGGATCGGGGAGTTCGATCCGCCCGAGCGGGTTCGGCCGACCTGCATCGCCGACCCGATCGCCGAACTCGATCTCACCGAGATCGGCGTCGTCATCTGGGCGACCGGCTTCCGACCCCACTTCCCGTTCCTACCGGACGACTGGCGCACCGAGACCGGCGCCGTGCGGCACCGGGGTGGCGTCGGCGAGCGCACGGGCGTGTTCGTCCTCGGCATGCCGTACAACCGGACCCGCTCGTCGAACTTCATCAGCGGTGTCGGCCCGGATGCCGAGGTCGTGGCCGACGCGATATCCCGTCGACTCGCCGTGCACGCCGACCGATAGGCTGTGAACACATATCGATCACGGGGCTGACTGGTTTCGACGTCAGTGACGATGTTCGAGTTTGCGACCAGAGTTGCTCAGACTCTCAAAACGGGGCAACCAACAGAATTGCCGATGAGCAGTTCGCTCTCGCCGCCTGATCCTCAGGTGAGTGAAGAGTCATCGTGACCAGAAATGGCGCACGGGGCCGATCCACCGCAGCCCGGCAACAGAAGCGGAGGATGACGGCGAGAAAGACCGCTGACAGCTGGAAAGACCGCTGACGCTTCGGAAAGACGGAGCGTGGTCCGCCCCCGTGGCGGACGCCGACCCGCCGGTGAGCTCGCGTCAGGCTCAGAGTCGGGAATGGTCGTAGCGGGTTCGTGCACCGGCTGATGGACGGGAGTTCGATTCTCCCCAGCTCCACCATCCACTCAGGGTCGACGGGTACAGCCCGACGACCCTGCCGCCCGGCGGGCGGTCCTGGGCCACGCAGGCCCGTCACCGGCGCCCGGCGACCTCACGCCTTCTCGGCGGGACGGCCCTGCGTCATCGACCGGGCTGGAGCGGCGTGCGGCGCTGCCGGGCCAGATAGGGCGCCGGATCCGTGATCTCCCGAAGTGCGAGCTGACCGGCGGAAACGCCCTCGGTGAGGACCTCGACGGCCACGTCTCCAACGCAGCCGGCGCCCAACCACAACGAACCCATCACGACTCCGTCGAACCGGATGCTCTCCCCGCCGACATCGACGAACCGGCTCTCGGACTCTGGGCCGGCCGCCACCTGTTCCGACGCCTCGCCTCGACGAGGATGGTGGAGAAGCCGCTGCCCGAGGTAGTCGACCGGCGGCACGGATCGCCCGACCCGAGAGTCGATCGCAACCCTGGATGAGCGGGTCGACTCGATCACGCCGAGATGCGTGATCCGCGTCCAGAACACCGACGGAAGTCGACGCCAAAGGCCACGTGGCATCCGACCCGCGCGTCCCTTCGGTCCCATGCATCGGGCTCGAGCAGCCTCGCCTGCGAGCCCGTACACCGGGAAGTCGACCTCGGCCCAGGCTCGCGCATACTCGGTCTCGTATCGCCACGGCTGCAGCATGTACCGACACCGGCGAACACGATCGACTGGACGCACCGGAGAAGCATGCACTGATGAGTGAGATCGGCGGCGCGGACAACCGGCACACCGCACACATCCGACGCATCACCGATCAGCACCCCATCCGCCCAACTTCCTTGTGATCACACGTCGACCGTTGGCGGGCGTCGCGCCCATCGGTGCGGCTGGCCAACCTCGGGGGGAACTCGGCGGGAGCGTCTCGTGCTCCGGACGACCCCGGCCACCACCTCGTGCACGATCGAACGGCCGCGACGGAGTCGACCACCGGGCCGCTCGACCTCGCGCCGGAACGGGTGGCGGAGCTGAGCGAGCATGCCGTCGGGCACGTCCTCGGCGACGCCGTATCGCAGCGGCCGAACGGTACGGGGCATGTAGTACGTGCCGAAGACGATGTCCCACAGTGGAAGGAAGACCGAGTAGTTCGTGTTGATCGCGTCGGTCTCGTTCGCGTGGTGCCAGTGATGGAACTCGGGTGTGATGACGATGCGGTGGAGCCAGCGCCAACGCCAGCGCACGTTGGCGTGCAGGAACAGCCCGGTCACCAATTGGACCGCAGCGAGTACCCCGGTGAACACGGCGTCGAATCCGGCAGCGAGGAGGAAGACGAACGGCGGCGCGAGGATCGCCCCGTCGAGCGGGTGGTTCCGGAAGCCGCTGACCCAGTCGAGTCGTTCGGTCGAGTGATGGATCGCATGGAACCGCCAGAGCAGCGGCACCTCGTGCGACCATCGGTGCACCCAGTACGTCGCCAGATCGAACAGTGCGATGCCGACGAAGGGCAACGCCGCAGCTGGCAGCATCGCCACCAGTGGCCGGATCGCGAGTCCGGGCAGCCAGGCGAGGCTGGCGATCCCGACCACAACGGCGACCGCCAGCGTCGCCACACCGAGCGCCGGCCCGGCCAATGCGTACGCCACGTCGGTGCCGACACCCGGCCGACGGATCCGCTGCCCTCGATGCCGCGGAAACATCTTCTCGAACGGCACGACGAGCAAGAACACGAACAGCACGACGACCAGCGGTTCGCGGGTCGCGACGAGACTGCCGAGGACGAGCAACCCGGCGAGCGCGGAACCGAGTCCGAAGCCGGCTCGGAGGCGGGGGCGACGTGAGATCGTCTGCATGCACCCTCTGTCGCAACAACGTTCCAGAACGGTTCATCGTCGACGTGTCGAGACCTTGATACGTACATATATTCGTCGTTTGCTCAATAGCTCGAATACGTGTTTGCTTCTCCGGCGCAGCGTCGGTATCCTGTATAGATGGGAGGGGTGTCGACGCTCGGTGGGCGGATCGAACCGACCGACGCCGATCGTGCCGAGATCGGGGCCGCACTGGCCGAAGCGGTCGAGCGCCTGTCCGATCCGAACCCGACCGTCACCGCAGCCACCCGTCAGCGCCGGGTTGCTCGCGCTCGGGAGCTGGACGAGATCGGGGCGGCGCTCGAGAACGGTCGTCATCGCTGCGGTGGGCATCGGTCCGCCGCCGCGTGGCTCGCCGAGGCCACCGGCGAATCGCCCGGCCAGTGTCGATCGACCGTGGCCATCGTGAGTCGTCTCGCCCACCTCCCGGTGAGCCGGGCTGCGTTCGGCGAGGGGGAGTTGTCGGAGTCGGCGCTTCGGCTGCTGGCCGAGGGCTGGTCACCGACGATCGCCGAGGCGATCGCACGCGACGAAGCGATGCTCCTCGGCTGGGCGCAGCAGTTCACGTTCAACGACTTCCGGGACCTCTACGACGTCTGGCGGGCGTACGCCGATCCCGATGATCTCGACGCCACGGCCGCCGACCAGCACGAGCGACGTCAGCTCTTCCTCTCGAAGATGCTCGACGGCGTCGGCAAGCTCGACGGCATCCCCGACCCCGAGGGTCGGCGGCTGGTTCGTGAGGCGCTGCGAGCGCTCTCGGCGCCAACGGCGGCCGACCATCGGACCGCAGCCCAACGACGCGCCGATGCGCTGGTGGACATGGCGCGAATCACGCTCGACCAGCTCCAGAACCGAGCCGAGCTCGAGCGAGGCGCCGAGGGCGGCACGCTGTTCGGTCCCACGCTGCCCACCCGGCGCCAGAAGCGCAATCGGCCGAAGGTGTTCGCCACGATCGCCTACGAACAGTTGGTCGAGGGCGCCGGAGCCGGCACCGTCGACACACATCTCGATCGCGATGTCGTCTCCGCCGAGTCGATTCGACGACTCGCCTGCGACGCCGGCGTCCACCGGCTCGTCACCTCGCCGCTCGGGACCGTCATCGATCACGGGCGTGAGCGACGCGTCGTCTCCGACACACAGTTCGATCGTCTCCACCTGCGCGACCACGGCTGTCGCTGGCCGGGGTGCGCCGTTCCCGCAGGCGGGTGCGACGCACACCACGCCGACCACTGGCTCGCCGAGGGCGAGACGGTCGACGAGAACCTGGTCCTCCTGTGCTGGCATCACCACCACACGCTCCACGAAGACGGATGGAGTATGAAGCCCCTCGGGGCCGGCTACTTCTCGATCGAATCACCCGACGGACGGATGCTGTTGACCCGCCCGCCGACGATCGGTGCCGCCCTTCCGGCTGCGTGACCTCGAACCGCTCGAACCGTGACGATCCCACGCGATCGACGTCACGTCGACGTGACGCAGCCCGATGGCAGGGTCACCACGAGCACCTCGTGACCGAGTTCGACGTCGGCCCACGCGAACGGCATGCCGGGCGGCACGGCGACCGAGCCCGCCCTCCCCAGCCGGTGGGACCCGCCGTCGACCCGCAGGGTTCCGGCCTCCTCGGTGAGGCCGACGAGCAACAGGAGCTCACCGTCGTGGGTCAGCTCGACGTCGACGTCGGGGCGCACGACCACGGCGCCGGCGAGTCCATCGGTCGCCGCATCGATCCCGGTGTTCCGAGCGAAGCCG
>JBCBDK010000151.1:6491-8044 GCA_038529675.1 Actinomycetota bacterium | reverse complement strand
CCGGCGGGTCATGCGATCCGGGACCCGGCTAGGGTCGTCCTCCGTGAACGAACGACTCCGTTCCCACGAACCCGCCCCCGACCGGATCCTCGAACCAGCCCACGATTCGGACCTCGACGCGATCGACGCGGAGCAGGCGGCGGACACTCCTGCACCGAACCTCGACGCGATCGACGCCGACCTCGACGGGGTCGATGCCGCACTCACCCGCCTCGCAGACGGCACCTACTGGAACGACGAGCTCACCGGCGAACCGCTCCCCGACCACGTCCTCGAGACGAACCCGACCACCCGGCGCGTCACCGCCTGATCGGCGCCTCGACCGTGCAGAAGAAGGCCGTCGCCAGCCTCGCCTCCATCGCCGCGCTCGCCGCGGGTATGGCGGCCGCCGCGCAGCGCGCCAAGACCTCACCGCTCACGAGTCGATTCCACCGTTCGGCCAAGATCTGGAAGCTGTCGGCACGCAACTCGGCACGGTTCGCCGTCGCCCGCGTCCGCGGGCTCGGGAGCGCCGAAGCCCGCCGCGCCGAGCTCGACGAACAGTTCGCGATCCGCACAGCCGAGGACGTTGCCAAGGAACTCGGCGAGATGAAGGGCGTGCTGATGAAGGCGGGCCAGCTGATCTCGTTCATCTTCGAGGCGCTGCCCGACGAGGCCCAGGACGCACTCGCGACCCTGCAGGCCGACGCCGCACCGATGGCGCCGACGCTGGCCGCCGGCGTGGTCGAGGGCGACCTCGGCAAGGCGCCCGAGCGGATCTTCCTCGACTGGACCGACCTCCCGGTCGCTGCCGCATCGATCGGCCAGGTCCATCGAGCCACGACCCGCGACGGTCGCGACGTGGCGGTCAAGGTGCAGTACCCAGGGGTCCACGAGGCGATCGAGAGCGACCTCGATGCCGCCGAGGCGATGTACGCGATGTTCTCCGCGATGATGCTCAAGGGACTCGATGCGAAGGGACTCGTCGACGAACTCCGAGCCCGGATGCGCGAGGAGCTCGACTACCGACTCGAAGCCTCGAACGTCGCCGAATTCTCGCAACGCTTCGCAGGGCATCCGTGGGTGCGCATCCCCGCGCTCGTGCCGGACCTGTCGACCGAACGGCTCCTCACGACCGAGTGGATCGACGGCATGCCGTTCGACGAGTTCCGCGCCATCGAGACGGAGGCGACCAAGCAACGAGCGGCGGAGGTCGTCTGGCGGTTCGCGCAGCGTGCGATCCACGACTACGGCATCTTCAACGGCGACCCGCACCCCGGCAACTACCGGTTCCATCACGACGGCAGCGTCACCTTCCTCGACTACGGCCTCGTGAAGCGCTGGTCGCCTGGCGAGTGGGAATCGCTCAAGCCGACGATGGACGCGATCATCGTCCACCGCGATGCGGAGCTCCTCGTGCGCGAGATGGAGTCGTCGGGCTTCCTGCGCGACGGCCACGGCCTCGATCCGGCGTTGGTCTATGAGTACGTGTCCAGCCCGTACACGCCGTACCTGTCGGACGAGTTCACCTTCAACCGCGAGCGTGTCGCGCATCCACTCGCGGGTGAACGTGA
>JBCBDK010000151.1:0-6481 GCA_038529675.1 Actinomycetota bacterium | reverse complement strand
CGAGCAGCTCAACATGCCGCCGAGTTTCGTGATCCTCGACCGCGTGATCTGGGGTGTCAGTGCGATCCTCGGCAAGCTCGAGGCACGTGCACCGTGGCGGGCGATGCTGCTCGAGTACACCGCCGACGGGCCCCCGGCGACCGAACTCGGCGAGTCCGAGGCGCGCTGGACCTCCGAGCGAACCCACTTCTGATCGCCCTGGCGCGACGGCTCCGCCAACGGAGGGCGGGCGCACGGTGCCCTACTGTTGCCCCCGATGACGGACACTGCGAGCGAGACCGACCCGGCGAGCAGCGCGAGCACCACGGCGCGTCCTCCGTTCGCCCCCTGGGATCGGCGCGACCTGCCCGGCTCGTTCGATGTCGCCGAGACGGCTCGGCGAGTCGGCAACTACAAGTGGACCGAGATGAAGCTGTTCGAGGCGCTCGGCGGCTGGGTCGCAACCGTGCCCGAGCTCGACATCAAGATGCGGCTCGGCACCCACTGCTACCACCACGCCTGGCACGCAGAGCTGTGGCACAAGCGGCTGCCCGAGCTCCGTGAGATGAAGCCCGAGCGCCTCACCGTGCCCGCCAACGAGGCGATGGAGCGGTTCATCGACGCGATGACCGAACCGGAGGCACCCGGGCTCACGATCGAGAAGCTCGTCGGTGTCTACCGGGTGCTCATCCCCCGCTTCGTCTCGGCCTACACGTTCCACATGAACAACACCTCCGAGATCACCGACGCGCCGACGATCCGCGTGCTCAAGCTGGCGCTGATAGACGAACACGACGACTGGCGTGACGGCGAGATGATGCTCCAGTCGCTCATCACCACGCCAGAGGCGGCGCGGCGGGCAGCGGATCATCAGGCGACGCTCGAGGCGCTGATGGTGGAGGCAGGCGGCATCACCGGCCCCGGCTCGATCGGATTCGAGTGACCAACTACCGTTCCTTCATCGACCAGCACAGGGGGTGACGTCGATGCGTCAGTTCTTTCCGGTTCAGGATCTCGCCCGCGATGAGCGGTTCGTGCAGACCAACATGGCGGCGCGCCTCGCCGACAAACGATCGGCGGTGATCGGCTCGACCCGCGCCGACGGCGCCCACCGCAAGTCGGCGAAGAGCCGCGCCGCGAACAACCGGCTCACCCCCGACCGCCACGACGCGTCCGACGCGGCGCGCAGCCTGATGCACGGGATCATGGTCGGCGAGATCCAGGCACTCGAAGGTGCCGGCCGAACCGCCCACGACTTCCCGGCGGGCGACGGCACGGGCGACACGATTCCGTTCGAGCTCAAGCTCGACATGGCGCGCCAGGCATGGGACGAGGCACGTCACGTCGAGATCTCGGCCAAGTTGTCCGACTGGATGGGCACCGAGATCGGCCAGTACGCCGAGAACACCGTGCTGTTCGAAGCGGCGTGTTCCGACGACCCGGTGCTCCGACTCGCCGGGGTCAACCGGGCGCTCGAAGGGCTTGCGATCGACGTGTTCACCCAGATGAAGGAGTTCGGTCAGCTCGCCGGCGATCCGTTCCTCGAGTTCTGCGAGGACTGGATGCTCGCCGATGAGGTGACCCACGTGAAGATGGGGTCGGACTGGCTCCGCAAGGTCACCGAGAAGGACCCGGATCGCCGCGCCAAGGCGCTCGAGTTCCAGCAGGTCGTCGACAAGTTGTTCAGCTTCGGCGGCACCCGCGGAGACACCGAGGAGAGCCCGATCGGGCTCGCGCGCCGGTTCCGCGAGCTCGCCGGGTTCACCGACGACGAGGTCGACGACATCGCCGAGATGGACGCCGTGGCGCTCGCCGAGCGCAAGGCGAAGGTCCGCGAGATGCAGGAAGCAGCACAGGTCTGAGCGCCGCCGGCCGTGTGACCGTCGAGCCGGCGGTCTTCTCACTGATCAACTACGACGCCGACGAGATCGCCACGATCGCGGGCGAGTTGGCGGGCCTGCTCGGGATCGGAAACCCGATCACCATCGACGTCGACGAGACGACCCCGCTGAGCAAGGTGTCGGCGTCGGTCGAGGCGCGGTCGTCCGATGCGAGGATCACGGTCAGCACCGAGTCGGGTGCGCTCGAGGACACGCAGCGGTTCACCAACCTCGGGCCCGCGCAGGCGCGCGTCTCGATCGGTCGGATGCTGCTGCGGGCCCGCGATCGGATTCGGCCCGACTTCACCGACGCACCGCCCGATCTCGACCTGTCGCTGCGCCAGAACGCCGCGTGGGATGCGTACTGCGCGGGTCGGCTCGCCCGCATCGGTGTCCGGGTCAACGAGCAGCGGTTCCGGTACAACTTCCGGAATCGATTCGGGTTCGCCGACGACGTCGACGCGATGTTCGACCGCCTCTGGTCCGCCGACGACCTCGGCTGGTCCGCGATCGACGACCCCACCTGACGCGACCGATCCGGCGGGCCTGATGCCGCGGCTCGAACCCGGCCGTCCTGGCTGAACTGCGGGACGGGTACTGCTGCGATATTCCGAGAACGCGCGAGGCGCGATCGGCCATCCTGCGTGGTGTACCAAACGGTACATCTCACGAACAGGAGACATCATGACCACGCACACCGACTCCCGGACCCGGAACCACGACGCCCTCGCTCGCACGCGGACGCGATGGGCAGCCCTCGGCGCCGCGGTCGCCGTCACCCTCGGCGCGGGCGGCATCCACTTGACACACGCAGCACCTTCCGACGACGATCCCATCTCGTTCCATCGGATCGACCCGTGCCGCCTCCACGACTCCCGACCCGAGTTCCAGATCGGCGACCATGACACACCGATCGGACCTAACGAGACCCGCGTGTTCGATGCGTGGGGCACCAACGGCGACTGCACGATCCCGAGCGACGCACTGGCGATCGCCGTCAACGCGATCGGCATCGAGGCCACGGAACCGACGTTCCTCACCCTGCACGCGGACACGGCGACCCTCGAACCACCCAACGCGTCGAATCTGAACGTCGTGCCCGGTCAGCCACCGACACCGAACTTCGCCATCGTGCCGCTCGATTCGACGGGGCGGTTCGCGATGTACAACGCGTTCGGCGACGTCGACACCGTGATCGACGTCGTCGGCTACACCTCGATCACACCGCTCGACGACCGGTTCGCCCACGTCGCTGCGGCGGGACAGGGTGCCGCCGGCTTCGTCGGTGACGATCCGTTGACGGTCACCAGCACCGAGCTTGACATCCCCGAGGGGGTCGACGGCTACCTGCTGGTCAACTCGTCGGTCAACGTCGTCGACCAGAGCGCCGGCGACCGCATCCGCTGCTCCATCAGCGAGTTCGACGACGTCCACGCCACGGCACAACTGCAGGAGTGGTTCAGCCCGGGCTCACCGGCGGGCGGTGGGCAACTCTCCGGGACGCGGTTGTTCACGCCGGAGTTCGTCCCCGACGCCGTCTACCTCGTGTGCGACCACGAGGGAGCCTCGGCCCCCGGCACGTTCAACAACGCGATGATCACCGCAGCGTTCCTGCCATCGGCCCCGGGAGGCTGACGGGCGGTAACGTCCGGGCCCATCGGACGCCAACAACTCCTCGAGGCGATCGTCGCGGACGTCGCCCGCCACGGCTTCGCCGACCGCAGCTTGCGAGATCTCGCGACTGCGGTCGGCAGCAGCCATCGGATGCTGCACTACCACTTTGGTTCACGCGAGGGGTTGCTCGAGGCGATCGTCATCCATCAACTGGACCGGGCTCGCGACGACGATGCCGAGCTGTTCGACTTCACGACCGACGACGACGGCCTCGATGCCCGGTGGCGGCGCAGCACCACGCCCGAGGAGCGGGCGTTCGACCTGTTGTTCTTCGAGCTCGTCGCTATGGCGGCACGGGGCGGTGAGGAAACCGCACGGTTCCGAGCCGGCTACATCGAGCCGTGGTTGCAGCTCAGCGAGCACGCGGCCCGGCGGTTCGGCCTCGACGCCGACGCGTCGCGTGCCACGACGCGCCTCGACGTCGCCGTCCTCGTCGGGCTCGCACTCGACCGGCTGCTCACCGACGACGACGCAGGCGTGCAAGCCGCGTTCGACACCTACGCCGAGATGCGTCGACCATCGATCGAGCGGGCTCGCGCAGCGGCTCGCCGACACGACGGCAGCTGACCTGCTCACTCGTCGGGGCTGGAGCGTCGCGGTCATCGGGTGCCGTGCGGCCGTCGTGACCTCAATACGGTGACGAGATGGCCACGCGACGGCGCATCCACACCTCCGACGACTTCGGCGGCATCGCCCTCGACGTGACCGAGGCCGGCCCGGCCGGTGGCCCGGTGATCGTCCTCTCACACGGGTTCCCCGAGTCGTCGCACTCGTGGCGCCACCAGATCGAGCCGCTCGCCGCCGCCGGCTGGCGGGTGCTCGTCCCCGATCAACGCGGGTACGCGCGCTCCTCGGCACCGGAGGAGGTCGAGGCGTATCGATCGGACCGTCTGTCGGCCGACCTGCTGGCGCTGCTCGACGACGTCGGCGCCGACGACGCCGTGTTCGTCGGCCACGACTGGGGCGCGTTGCTCGTGTGGGATCTCGCCCGATACCACCCCGATCGGGTCCGCGCGGCGATCAACGTCAGCGTCCCGTACACACGGTGGCCGATGCGCCCGACCGAGCTGTTCGCCGAGATGTGGGGCGATCGCTTCTTCTACATGACCTACTTCCAGACGGTCGGTCCGCCCGAGGCGGAGCTGGAGGCCGACATCGAACGCACGATGCGGCTGACGCTGTGGGGCGGCTCGGGCGAGATGTCTGCACCGCCACCCGATCCGTCCGAGCTACCGCCAGCGGCCGGGACCGGCTTCCTGAGCGGGTTCGAGGAGCGTCGCCAGGTGCCCGACGGCGTGCCGGGGTGGCTGACCTCCGACGATCTCGCGACCTACGTCGAGCAGTTCACGGCGTCGGGGTTCTTCGGGCCGATCAGCTGGTACCGCAACCTCGATGCCGACTGGGAGCTCACGCACGAGCTGCCGGCGCCACCGATGCCCACGGCGTTCATCGGCGGCGAACTCGACCTCGTGATCGCGCACCGACCCGAGTACGTCGAGTCACAACGGGAGCTGCTCCCCGACTTCCGCGGCATCTGGACCATCCCCGGCGCCGGACACTGGACCCAGCAGGAACGCCCAGCGGAGTTCAACGCCGCGCTCCACGACGCCCTCGCCGCCACCACCTGAGAACGATCGGGGTCAGAGTCACCCCGTTCTCGAGAGAACGATCGGGGTCAGAGTCGTCCCGTTCCCGAGAGAACGATCGGGGTCAGAGTCACCCCGTTCTCGAGGGATCGGCGGCCCGATCAGAGGTAGTAGCCGGTGATGTCGATCAGAACGTGTGCGGACCCTGCGCCACCGGCGATCACCTGCAGGCCCCGATTGGCGTCCAGCTTGAACACGCCCGCATTGGCGACGGTCACGCCACCGGCCGAGTTGATGGACGACGAGTTCACGTCGTTGTCGCCGCCCGGGTTGACCGCGACGAAGCCCGCGCCGGACGTGCCGGTGATCGTCAGGTTGGCGGTCACCGCGGTGGCGCCGACGGGGGCGAGCCCCGGCGCCCGCACGACTCCGGTGTCGACGTCGATGGCGTCGGCGACTCGGACGAGTCGAGAGTTGCCGGTGGCGAAGATAGAAGGGAATCGGCTGTCGAACACACGGAACGCCGCCACCGGGTGAAACGCTCCGGCGGTCGCCGGGCCGGCGAGCTTGAGCCAGTTGCCGGTGCCGTCGGCGAAGCAATGCCAGAGGTTGCCGGCGGCGTCGTGTGCGAGGTCGCCGCGGGTTCCGCTCCCGAGGCCGTCGGTGCCGGGCTCGGCGAGGGCGACGATGCCCGACGCGCCGGCAAGGAGGTCGGCCGCTCCACCGAGCCCGACCACGCCGACGCCGTTGGTCGCCGAACCAGCGACACCTGAACCGAACTGCCCGTTGGCCACGCCGACGACACCACTGCCGCGCTGACCGCTGCCGACACCGCCGAGCCCGACACCGCCGATACCCGTCGATGCGCCGAGCACACCGATGCCGTCGTTCGCCGAGTGCCCCCCCCGGCGACACCCGCGCGAGCGGGGTCGGTCGTCTCCTCGCCGCTGACCGCAGCATCGCCAGTACCGTCCTCGACCGACAGGCTCGGGCCAGTGAGCGTCGTCGTCGTTCCGGCGTTCGCCTGACCGATGTGAGTGGATCGCCGTCGCCAGCCGCAGCGCGATCCGAGGTCGCGAGACCCGCGCCGAGCCCGGCATCGACCGCATGCGCTCCGCGCCCCAGCAGGGAGCGCCGACCCGCAGTCGGCTCGCCGCCATCGTCCTCGCCGATGGTCGTGGCGGTGGGTGGTCGTTGCTGTGGTCCGCTCGTCACAGACTGGACACTGTGGTCGTGTCCGCCCAACGACAACAGCGCTCGACAGCGTCACACCTGCCGCCTCGAACCCCGAGAACGGAGCGACTCCGACCCCGAACGTTCTCGCGAGAACGGAGTGACTCCGACCCCGAACGTTCTCAGCGA
>JBCBDK010000150.1:0-8054 GCA_038529675.1 Actinomycetota bacterium | reverse complement strand
CAAGCCCCCGCTCGAGGTGCGTTCGCGCCGCGTGGGTGGCGCCACCTACCAGGTGCCGGTCGAGGTGCGTCCTCGCCGTGCGACGACGCTGTCGATCCGCTGGATCGTCGACTTCGCCCGAGCTCGCCGTGAAAAGACGATGGCCGAGTGCCTCGCCGGCGAGCTGATGGACGCCGCCAACGGTCTCGGCGCCGCCATGAAGCGCCGCGACGACATGCAGAAGATGGCCGAGTCGAACAAGGCGTTCGCCCACTACCGCTGGTGACACGCCGCAGCGCCCGCCGCTGCACACCTTCGAACGAATGCCCGAGGCCACGGCCTCGGGCATTCGTCGTTCTCGTGAGGAAGTCCGGTGGCAGACACCGCACAACCTCACGAGAACGCCGGTTGCACGTCGCTCAGCGGCTGCGGTCGCAGACTGGTCCGACGGGTTGAGCGTCCACCGGGATCGCCGACCGGTGGCGGCACGTTCACGAGTGCACTACCGTCGGGGCGGGGAAATGCGCCGCTCGGTGCAGCAACGGCGCTGCGTCGACGGTCCGCTCGATTCGGTGTGGTGTGAACGAACCCGAGGAAGGGGATCTCGATGAACGTCCAGTCCATCCTGTCGGCGAAGGGCACCGCCGTTGCCACGATCGGCGCGAGCGGTTCGCTCACCGACGCCACGGCGGCGTTACGCGACCACGGCGTCGGCGCGCTCGTCGTGAGTGCCGACGGCGCGTCGATCGACGGCATCGTCTCCGAACGCGACGTCGTCCGCGCCATGGCCGAGCATGGTGACGGCACGCTCGGCCGATCGGTGTCGTCGTGTATGTCGGGCGACGTCGTCACGTGCCGTCCGAGCGACACGATCGACGCGCTGATGTCGATGATGACGGCTCGTCGGATTCGGCACCTCCCGGTCGTGGACGACAACGACCAGCTCGCCGGGATCATCTCGATCGGTGACGTCGTGAAGGCTCGCCTCGGTGAACTCGAGCGTGAGAACGACCAGCTCCACGACTACATCCACGGCAACGTCAGCTGACCCGCAGCGGGCGATCGCACCGGGTCGTGGCTCGGGTGGCGAGAGACGATGAGCTGATGCGCGTGCCGCGTCGTCGCCCGAAGGAGGTCACGACGGCACGCGTCCTCGCGCCCATCGGTCCGCCCCGGCGACCCGATGCTGCGCTCACGGTTGCCGTCCTCGTGTACCGGGGCGCGACCACCGCCGAACTCGACGAGCCGGTCCGGCAGCTCGCGGACCGGCTCGACGCCGACGTCGTGTTCGTCGGTGAGCGGGTTGGGCGGATTCCGGGTGTCGAACCCGCCCGGCCGATCCTCGTCACGCACACCCCTGCCGACGCTCCGAGCGCCGATGTCCTCGTCGTCCCGGGCGGGCTCGGCTGGAAGCGAGTGATCGACGACCACGAGATCCGATCGTGGCTCGAGACCTCTGCGGCCTCGGCCCGCGGAATCCTCGCGATGTCGACCGGCACCCTGCTGCTCGCGTCGGTCGGTCGCCTCGCCGGTCGCGAGGCGACGGGTCACTGGCTGGCCGAGCATGAACTCGCCGAGCTCGGCGCACACGTCAGCCCGAACCGGTCGGCACACGACGAGATGGGTCGGGTCGTCACGGCGTCAGGTGCGATGGCCGCCCTCGGCGTGATCGGACTCCTCGCCGACTCGACCCAGTGGGCTCGCTGATCATTCGCTGCGCCCCGCTCAGGCGTGCGTTCAGGCGTGACTCGGACGCCGAGTCCGGACCAGCTCGTCGATGTCCGCCGACAGGTCGGGGCCGAACCCCTGACGGATGTCGAAGTCCTCGGTCTCGATCTCAGCGGCCCCGCCGCGCCGCGCCGCTGCGGCCATGTCGGCGACGAGGCTCGCCGGCCCACACAGCGCCACGTGTGCCCCGGCGAGATCCCTGCCCACGGTCGGGTCGAGATCGGCCGGCGAGAGCCGGCGCCCCGCCGACGACTCGAAGACGGTGAGCCGGATGCGGCCCGCCGACGCAGCGCGCCGGAGCTCCTCGACGACACCGTTCTCGTCGGCGGACCGAACGGCGTAGAGCAGGTGCGGGACGATCGTCGGGTCGGGACCGGCGTCGTCGATCGCGGCGAGGAACGGGGTGATGCCGACGCCGCCGGCGATCCAGACGACCGGCTGGCCTCTTCGCCCGACCGGGCGGAACTCGCCGTACGGACCTTCGACGATGACCTCTGAGCCGACGAGCCCGTCGCGTTCAACGCGCTCGCAGAGGCGTGCCGTCCAGTCGCCGAGGTCCCGGATCACGAAGCGGAGTCGCGATGCCCCGGGGGCCGACGCGATCGTGAACGCGTGCGGTTCGCGCAGGCCACGCGCCTGCACCTTGAGGAAGACGAACTGCCCACTTCGATGCTGGAGCGGTCGCCCGACCGGCTCCATCTCGATCGTGGTGGTCGACCCCTCCGTGCGCGCCGATGTGATGCGATGTCGACGTCCCTGCGCAGCGGCATCGCGCACACCGATCCGCGCGATCCACGCGATGAGCCCGGCGAGCATGAATCCGCCGAACCACCATCCCCATCCGCTGCCGTTCGCGTACGGCTTCTCCGCGGTGAAGAAGTGCCAGGACGCGAACGCGAACGGCACGCCCAGGAGCTTGTGCGTCCATCGCCACCATCGGTACGGCATCCAGCGCAGCGCGCTCAGTCCGACCAGGACGTAGAGCATGATCTCGCCGGTGCCGGCGAGGCCTTCCGCCGAGTCGGCGACCGCCCTGCCCGCACCGAGTACTCCGCCCTCGATCTCCGGTTCGGCCCGGGTGTGGAGGAACATGAAGAGGACGGAGAACGCGCCGGCCCACCGATGCACGCGGTACATCGAATCCAGTCCACCGAACCAGCGTTCGAGCGGTCGGATGCGGACCGCGAGCACGAACGACCACGCCATCAGGAGGATCGAGACCGCGCCGACCCAGAGGCCGAACGACACGTCGCCGTCCTCGCCGCGCGTGCCGTCGAACGCGAGCCACGACACCGCACACGACGCGATGACGGCGACCGTGCCGACCCATGCGAGAGAGGGTCGGGGGAGTCGGAGGCGGGGCCGATAGAGATGCCAATCGGCGGGCCGACCGAGTAGTCGTCGAATCAGTCGTTGCACGTCACGATCTTGACGACCGGTTGCTGAAGCGCCGCTGAAGGGCCCGCGCGGAGCTCAGGCGGGCTGGGGCGACGACGGCGAGGACCGCAGTGTCACCGTCACCGTCGCGCCACCGGAACGGTGCTCCCGGACCTCGACCGATCCGCCGTGCTGATGGGCCACACGCTGAACGATCGAGAGTCCGAGGCCAGCACCACCCGCCTCTCGGTCGCGTGCGTCGTCGAGGCGGGTGAACCGTTCGAAGATCCGCTCCCGCTCGGTCGGCGGGATGCCCGGCCCGTCGTCGGACACCCGCAGGATTGCGCCGTCGCCGGTCTGCTCGACAGCGAACCACACCGTCGTCGCAGCATGTCGCGCAGCGTTGTCGGCGAGGTTCCGCACGAGACGACCGAGGGCGCGTTCGTCGCCGCTCACCCGTGCCGGCGCGACGCCACCGAGGTCGACGCCTACGCGACCTGTCGCTGCGAGCAGCTCCGCCTCGGTGAACGCCAACTCGTCGAGATCGACGGCAGTTGCCGTCATCGGCAATGCACCGGATTCGTCACTGGTCGCGAGGAACAGCAGGTTGTCGACCAGGTCGCGGAGGCGATCCGACTCGCCGGCGAGGCGAGCGCGCAACGTCGGCCATGCCGGGTCGTCGAGGTCGGTCGTCTCGACGAGCGCACGAAGGTTCGCGACCGGGCTCTTCAGCTCGTGTGATGCATCCGAACTGAACTGGCGCACCGCTCGGTGGTGCTGCTCGAGCCGGACGAGCATGTCGTTCATCGTCACCGCCAGGTCGTGGACCTCGTCGCGACCGTCGGGTACCGGGACGCGCGCCGACAACGAGGCGCCGGAGACGTTCAATGTCTCCCGTCGGATCGCCTCGACCGGTCGGAGGGCGCGGCCGACCGTCGCCCAGGCGAGCCACGCGACGAGGATGGTGACGAGAGGTGTGGCGATCGCGAACAGCACGATCACGCGGCCGATCGTGTCGCCGATCGCCTCGGTCTCGGCGCCGGCGATGACCACGATCTGGCCGTCGGCCGACGTCGCGGACGCAAGCCGCAGATCCATCCGCTCTCGTTCCGTCTCGTCGGGCTTGCGCTCCTCGACCAGGAGCGACACCCCGCCGACACCGTCGAGCTGGTTGGGGATCGGCGACTCGAGCGGCACGACGGTCTGGCCCACGGCAAGCGTGGTGCCGTCCGGTCGGCCGATCCAGACGAGCGCCTCCTCCTGGAGGGTCGCGGTGAGAGAAGCCGGATCGGTGCCGTCGTCGATCAGCGCCGCCCGGTCGCGGGCCTGCTGGAGGAGGGTCTGGTCGAGATTGTCGGTGAGACTCGAGCGCAGCGCCACGACCGAAGCGATGTCGCCGATCACGAGCGTGACGAGCACCACGGCGGCTGCGATCGCAGCAGATCGCCCACGCACGGTTCGGGCCGCGTGGATGATCCGGTGGCGGACGGGGACCTCATCCACCATCGTGTTCCAGCCGGTATCCGGCACCGCGCACGGTGGTGATGCTCATTCGTTCGAACGGCTCGTCGATCTTCTTGCGGAGCGAGCGAACGTAGACCTCGACGATGTTGTGGTCGCCCTCGAAGTCGAAGTTCCAGACGTGCCCGACGATGTCGGACTTCGACAGCACGACGCCAGCACTCCGCATCAGCACCTCGAGCACCGCGAACTCCTTCGCGGTGAGTTCGACGGGAACCTCGCCGCGGTGCACGGTTCGGGCCGCAGGGTCGAGACGAAGATCGCCCGCCGCCAGGTTGGCGGGGCGATCGCTGCCCCGTCGCCGGAGTAGCGCCCGGAGCCGCGCGACGAGGACGACGAACGAGAAGGGCTTCGTCAGGTAGTCGTCGGCACCCATGTCGAGGCCTTCTGCCTCGTCGAGATGGCCGTCCTTCGCCGTGAGCATGAGCACCGGCGTCCAGTCATCGCGCTCGCGCAACGTGCGGCAGACGACGAAGCCGTTCACCTTGGGGAGCATCAGGTCGAGCACGATCGCGTCGTACGTCGCCTCCTCGGCGAGCCAGAGACCGGACTCGCCATCGTGAGCGACGTCGACGGCGAATCCTTCGGCGACGAGCCCGGTACGGAGGGACTCCGCCATCGTGGTCTCGTCTTCGACGACCAGGATGCGCACGGCGCCGTCGGTCAGAACGGCGACTTGAAGACCGACACGAGCGTGCAGCCGGTGTCGGTGCGGAACTCCTCGTGCGTGGTGCCCTGCTCGGCCGCGTAGGCGTGGCCGGCCTCCATCAGCACTCCGTTCGAGACCATCGTGCCCTCGAGGATGTAGCTGAACTCCGGGTCCTCGTGATCGTGGGTGCCGCCCACGTAGCCGGCTTCGAACTTGAAGAGCGCGATCACGCGACCGTTCGCCGGAGCGAGCAGCTTCATGCCGATGCCCTCGCCGAGCCGCTGCCACTCCATCGCTCCGGCGTCGGCGAAGACCCAGCCCTCGACGGATGGCGAGGTGGACGTCGTCTCTTCGGATGTCGACATGATCACTCCTTCGGTCAGTCGCCACATCCTTGCCGATCGGGAGTGCGTACCTCGACCGCACCGATACACTCGATGACCGTTTGCTCGCGCGCCGCCACCCGACGCGCGAGCCGACAGCGAGTTCGGAACGTCCGAGTTCGTTCGCCCCTTGAGAGTGGAAGAAGACGTAGGGAAGTACCCCAACATGGCCAAGCGAGAGTTCCCCCTGGAGCGCACCCGGAACATCGGGATCATGGCGCACATCGATGCCGGCAAGACCACGACGACCGAGCGCATCCTCTACTACACCGGCAAGAGCTACAAGATCGGTGAGGTCCACGACGGCGCCGCCACCATGGACCACATGGAGCAGGAGCAGGAGCGAGGCATCACCATCACCTCCGCCGCCACCACCTGCGTCTGGAACGACCACCGCATCAACATCATCGACACCCCGGGCCACGTCGACTTCACCATCGAGGTGGAGCGCTCGCTGCGTGTGCTCGACGGCGCCGTCACCGTCTTCGACTCGGTCGCCGGCGTGGAGCCCCAGACCGAGACCGTCTGGCGTCAGGCCAACAAGTACAACGTGCCGCGCATGTGCTTCGTCAACAAGATGGACCGCATCGGTGCCGACTTCTACCGCACGGTCGACATGGTGAAGACCCGCCTCGAGGCGTCACCGCTCGTCATCCAGCTCCCGATCGGCGCCGGCGGCCCCGAGGCCGTCAAGGCGTACGAGGGTCTGGTCGACATCGTCCAGATGAAGGCACTCGTCTGGCGTGACGTCGACGAGAAGGACCTCGGAGCGAGCTACTCCGTCGAGGACATCCCCGAGGACATGGTCGATCAGGCCAACCAGTACCGCGAGGAGATGATGGAGACCATCGCCACGCAGGACGAGGCCCTGATGGACGCGTACCTCGGTGGCGAAGAGATCTCGGAGGACGCGATCAAGGCGGCCATCCGACAGGGCACGCTCGCCGGCGATTTCGTTCCCACACTCTGCGGCTCGGCGTTCAAGAACAAGGGCGTCCAGCCGATGCTCGACGCCGTCATCGACTTCCTCCCGAGCCCGCTCGACATCGAGCCGGCCCACGGCATCGTCACCAAGGGCGGCGAGGACATCGACGTCACCCGCGGCCCGAAGGACGACGAGTTCGCTGCGCTGGCGTTCAAGATCGTCGCCGACCCGTTCGGCAAGCTCACCTACTTCCGTGTGTATTCGGGCGAGATCAACAAGGGCGAAGAGGTCTACAACTCGACCAAGGAAGACCGCGAACGCCTCGGCCGCATCCTGCTGATGCACGCCAACCAGCGCGAAGACCTCGACGTCGCCATGGCCGGTGACATCGTCGCCGGGCTCGGCTTCAAGAACGTCACCACCGGTGACACGCTCTGCACCCGCAACGACCCGGTGATCCTCGAACGGATGGAGTTCCCGGAGCCGGTCATCCACGTGGCGATCGAGCCGAAGACGAAGAGCGACCAGGAGAAGCTCGGCAAGGCACTCAAGTCGCTGTCCGACGAGGACCCGACGTTCCGCATCCGCACCGACCACGAGACCGGCCAGACCGTCATCTCCGGCATGGGTGAGTTGCACCTCGAGGTGCTCGTCGACCGCATGCAGCGCGAGTTCAACGTCGAGGCGACCGTCGGCAAGCCGCAGGTGGCCTACCGCGAGACGATCACCAAGGAAGCGCTCAACGTCGAGTACCGCCACATCAAGCAGTCCGGTGGTTCCGGTCAGTTCGCCGTGGTGAAGATCAACCTCCTCCCGAACCCGGGCGGTGGCTACGAGTTCGAGGACAAGATCACCGGTGGTCGCATCCCTCGTGAGTACATCAACCCGACCAACCAGGGTCTCGAGTCCGCGCTCGACAACGGCGTGCTCGCCGGCTACTCGACCGTCGACGTGAAGGTCGAGCTGGTCGACGGTCAGTACCACGACGTCGACTCCTCGGAGATGGCGTTCAAGCTCGCCGGTCAGCAGGCGTTCCGCAAGGCCGCCGAGATCGCCAAGCCGGTGCTGCTCGAGCCGATCATGGCCGTCGAGGTCGTGACGCCCGAGGAGTACATGGGCGACGTCATGGGCGATCTGTCGTCCAGGCGCGGGCGTGTTGGCGGCATGGAGGCCCGGGGCAACACCCAGGTCGTCAACGCCGAGGTGCCGCTGTCGGAGATGTTCGGCTACTCGACCGATCTCCGCTCGCGCACCCAGGGTCGTGCCACGTACACGATGCAGTTCGACAAGTACCAGGAAGTGCCGTCGAACATCGCCGAGGAGATCGTCAAGCGCGTGCGCGGCGAGTGAGTGGGCGACGGCGCATGGCGCCCTCGCCCCCACCGGGCTGAGTCCTACACACACCAGATCGATTCAGAAGAAGAGAAGAAGAGAAGATGAGCAAAGAGAAGTTCGAGCGGAACAAGCCGCACGTGAACATTGGGACGATGGG
>JBCBDK010000149.1:0-8062 GCA_038529675.1 Actinomycetota bacterium | reverse complement strand
CGGCGACTCGTCGATGTGGGGTGGTCGAACAGACTCGAACCCTCCACCCACCTAACCGATGTCGGACCGGTGTGCCAGGGCTGACGCCCCGGCACACCGGATCTCCCGGCTCATGCTCTCACCCAATCACCGAAGGAGATGGACAGATGATAAGCACCCGACGAGGCGGACGACGCCTCACGAGGTTCGTGGCCGCGACCGCGGCGCTCTCGTTGCTCACCGCCGCGTGCGGCGGCAGCGACGACGACGCCGATGACGAACCGGCCGACGACGGGGTCGAGTCGACCGACGATGGCGACGCCGATGACGGCGACGCCGACGACGCGCCGGACGACTCGGCGGACGACGAAGACGCCGGCGACGATGCGGCGGAGCCCGCGGCCGAGCCGGCAGGCGAACCCGCCGAGGAGGCCGACGGCGATCGGGTGCAGGTGCGCTGGTTCGTCGGTCTCGGCACGGGCTCGCAGGACGAGCAGATCGACGGGCAGAACGCCGTCGTCGACGAGTTCAACGCGAGTCAGGACGGCATCCAGCTCGTCGTCGAGTACGTCGACAACCAGACGGCGTCCGACGTGCTGGCGACCCAGATCGCGGGCGGCGACGCCCCCGACCTGATCGGCCCGGTCGGGCTCGCCGGCTCGAACGCCTTCGCCGGCCAGTACCTCGACCTCGACCCGTTGGTCGCCGCCTCCGGCTACGACATCGACCAGTTCGGCGACGCGAAGGACGTCTACCGCACCGACGACGGGTTGCTCGGCATCCCGTTCGCGGTGTTCCCGTCGGCGATCTTCTACAACCGCGACCTCTTCGACGAGGCCGGCCTGCCGTACCCGCCCGCCGAGTACGGCGACGGTGGCATCAGCACCTACGGCGCGGGCACCGAGTTCGAAGGCGAATGGAACTTCGACAAGGTGACCGAGCTCGCCCAGATCCTGACCGTCGACGCCAACGGCGCCGACGCGACGAGCGCCGACTTCGACGCCTCCGCCACCGAGCAGTGGGGCTACGTGAACCAGTGGACCGAGGACCCCGCCGCGCAAGGGTCGTTCTTCGGTGCGGGTTCCGTCGTCGCCGACGACGGAACGGCGCAGGTCCCCGAGACCTGGATCGCCGAGTGGAAGTGGTACCAGCAGATGGTCCACGAGCTGGGCGTGGTGCCGGACTCGGACGAGGCGGGCAGCGACGCACTCGCCGGCAACTCGTTCAACTCCGGCCGCGTCGCCATGGCGAACACGCACCTCTGGTACACCTGCTGCCTCGCCGACGAGGACGGCGCTGCCCGGACCAACTGGGATCTCGCGGCCGTGCCGAACTACGAGGGCGCCGTCGTGTCCAAGCTGCACGGCGACTCGTTCCGGATCCACAAGGACACCGAGCATCCGGAGGAGACGTTCGCCGTCCTGCAGTACCTGCTGGAGGATGCTGCGCTGGACCTGTTGACCATCTACGGCGCCGCTCCGGCCCGCGACGACATCCGAGAGGACTACTTCGCAGCGCTCGACGAGAAGTTCACCCAGGGCGTGAACTGGGACGTCATCATGGCAGGCCTGGCCTACCCCGACGTGCCGAACCACGAGGCGAACATGCCGAACTTCGCCGAGTCCGATGCTCGGATCAAGGAGCTCTCGACACCCCTCATGAGCGACCCGAGCTTCGACATCGACGCAGCCGTCGCCGAACTGGAAGCCGACCTGAACACGATCTGGTCGAGCTGACACCAGCCGCTCGGTGACCGGGCCGAGGCGGTTGCGGCCCCCGCGCCCCCGGCACCCAGGGGCCCACCCCCCCCCCACGAACCCCCCCACCACACCCACCCCCACCACACCGAGCACCGAACGTGGCCACGACCATCTTCACCGGCGGCACCGACGCCACCGAGGAACTCGCCGCCGGCGACGGCACGCTCGCGCGCCGCGAGCGGCGGCGCGGCCTCGCCTTCGTCTCGCCGTGGCTGATCGGGCTCGCCCTCTTCTTCCTCTTCCCGATCGTCGCGTCGTTCCTGATGAGCTTCACGAACTACGAGCTGGTGCAGGACGAAGGCGTCCGCACCGAGTGGGTGGGGCTCGAGAACTGGCGAACGATGTGGTCGGATCCCGACGTCCGCAACGGGCTGTGGGTCACGCTCAAGTTCGGCGTGATGTTCATCCCCGCGATGATCTTCGTGCCGCTGTTCCTCGCCTACCTGCTCACGAGCGACAAGCTGTGGGGACGAGGGTTCTTCCGGGCGATGTTCTACCTGCCGTCGATGGTGCCGTTCGTCGCCGGCCTCATCGTCTGGCAGTTCTACCTGAACGACGTGTCGGGGTGGTTCCCCCGCCTGCTCCGATGGCTCGGGTGGGACGGCGTCCCCAACTTCCTCAACGAGAAGAACTGGGTCCTGCCGATGCTCGTGTTCATGTCGCTCTGGGGGATCGGCAACGCGATCATCATCTTCATCGCGGCGCTCAACGGCGTGCCGACCCAGCTGTACGAGGCAGCCAAGATCGACGGTGCCTCCAAGTGGCGGCTGTTCCGTGACGTCACCTGGCCGATGATCAGCCCGATCACCTTTTACAACGTGATCATCAGTCTGGTCGGCCTCGGCCAGTACTTCGTCGTGCCGTTCATCCTGCTCGGGCCCGAAGGGCCGCCCGACGGTGCGAGCCGCTTCTACACGATGGTGTTCTTCCAGGAGACGTTCACGTTCTTCAAAGGCGGGTACGGCGCTGCGCTCGCCTGGGGGATGTTCATCGTCGTGTTCGGGCTGACGGCGATCCTGTTCCGGACCGCGCGGTACTGGGTCCACTACGAGTACGAGGAGCGCTGATGGCTCTCACCAACTCGAGCCCGGACACCGGCGCCGACGCCGGTGCGGCCCCCAGGAGCCGCCCGGCATCGGACGCGAACCCGGTGACCCGGACGGTGTTCGCACCCGAACCGAAGCGTCGGTTCCGCGACCTCGACCGCGGCACGAAGCGCTTCGTCTCGCGCTCGATCGTGACGCTGTTCGCCGTGATGCTGCTGTTCGCGTTCCTGCTCCCGCTCGTGTTCATGCTGACCACGTCGCTGAAGAGCGAGGACCAGCTCTCCAATCAGCGGATCCTGCCGATGTCGCCCGTGACCGCCGACGTCGACGGCGAGGAGTTCGAGCTCTACGCCGTGCCGCTGCCCGGCGAGGGAACTCGTGACCTCGCGCTCGTGCAGCCCGGTCGGGAGTCGAGCGTCTTCGTCGATCCGGCCGAGCCCGACGTCGAGATTCCGTGGGAGGGGCGTTGGCGCACGCTCGAACCGGCGCTCGAGTTCGATCCGAAGTTCGACAACTTCGGCGATGCGAACGAACGACTCCAGTTCGTCCGTGCGTTGCGCAACACGTCGATCATCGCCGGGCTCGGGATGGCGGGAACGGTGGCCTCGTCGACGCTCGTGGCCTACGGCCTCTCCAGATTCCGGATCCCGGGCAAGTCGCTGATCCTGATGTCGCTCGTGGCGACGATCATCCTGCCGCGCTTCGTCACGCTCGTGCCGACGTACGCCGTGTTCGTCAAACTCGGCTGGGTGGGCACGTGGCTGCCGCTGATCGTGCCGCACTTCTTCGCCAATGCGTACAACGTCTTCCTCCTGCGCCAGTTCTTCCTCACGATCCCGCGCGACCTGGACGAGGCGGCCGAGATCGACGGCGCCGGTCCGTTGACGACGCTCCTGACCGTGATCCTGCCGCAGGCGAAAGGTGCGATCCTGGCCGTGTCGCTGTTCCACTTCTTCTTCGCCTGGAACGACTTCCTGGAGCCCCTGATCTATCTGTCCAGCGACCTCGGCCGACAACCGATCTCGGTCGCGCTGTACCAGTTCCGCGGGCTGTACGACACGGCGATCCCGCTGGTGCTCTCGGGTGCGGCGCTCTCGATGGCGGTGCCGATCCTGGTGTTCTTCGCGCTGCAGCGCGTGTTCCTCAAGGGCATCGACCTGTCCGGCTCGCTGAAGTAACGACCAGCTCGCGCCGGGCGTGCGGTTGGCCCCGACCGGTCGGTTCGGTTTGGATGATGCGGTGCGATTCGTGCGCGACGCCTCGTGGTCCCGCCCGGACCGCCACACGGTGGTCGCCGGTTCGCCCCACCGGCTGTTCCGGGTGAGCGGGGCAGGCGTCGGTGTGCTCGATGCGTTGGAGTCCGGTCGCGACGTCGGATCGGATGGTGGCCCAGCAAGTGCGGTCGCCCGTCTGCTCGACCGACTGCTCGACGCCGGTGCGATCCATCCGGTGCCCGCGGCGAGCGACGCCGCGTTCGTCGCGCCCGAGCGCGTCACGATCGTCACCCCGCAGCTGGGTGGCCCGGTCGCAGGCGACGACCGCATCACGGTCGACGACGCGAGCGATCCGCCGCTGTTGGATGCGACGCTCCGTCTGGAGGTGAACCTCGGCCCGGGCGGGGCGCGAAATGCCGGTCGAGACGCGGTCGGTACCTCCGTGGTGCTGTTCCTCGACGCCGACGTCGACGTGCCCGAACTCTCACCGAGCCATCCCGGTCACCACCGTTGGTGGATGGTGCTGCTCAGCCACTTCGACGACCCGCTCGTCGGTCTCGTCGCGCCGCGCGTGATCGGCGACGACGGTTCCTCGCTCGATCTCGGCGACCGCCCGGGACGCGTGCGCCAGGGCACTCGGGTGAGCTACGTGCCGGGCGCTGCGATGCTCGTTCGCACGGCCGCCTTCGACGACGTCGGCGGCTTCGATCCGACGCTGCGGGTCGGGGAGGACGTCGACTTCGTGTGGCGGCTCGACCAGGCCGGGTGGCGGTGCCGCTACGAGCCGGCCGCAGCGGTAACCCACCGGCCTCGGCCGACATCGATCGAGCAGTTGCGCCAACAGGTCAAGTACGGCTCGTCGTCCGGCGCGCTCGCCCTCCGACATCCCGGCGCGCTGACGCCGTATCGGTCGGGGATCTGGTCGGCGACGGTGTGGGCGCTCGTCGCGCTCGGGCGTCCGCGGACTGCGCTCGCGGTCGGCGTCGGGAGCGTCGCCTGGCTCGCCGCGCGTGCCGATGAGGTCGCGAGGCTCCCGCTCGCGCGGATCGCCGCAACCGGTCACCTCCGCGCGGGTGCGCAGCTGGCGACGGCGATCCGGCGGGCGTGGTGGCCGCTGCTCGTGCCGCTGCTCGCCAGTCGCAGGGTCCGCCGCTTGCTGGTGGCGGCCGCCCTGATCAGCCCGCGGACCGTCGCGAAGGACATCGCGTTCTCGGTCGGGGTGTGGCGCAGCGCGCTGGCGGCCAGGACCACCGGGCCGCTCCGGCCCGTGATCACACACCGCTCGACGCGGCCGCCTCGGCGCCGCCCGCGCTCGGTCGGCGATCGGAACTGACCGACTCGACCCGATCGATCGCGCGGTCGGTCGCCGCTCGTTCCGCCCCGAAGAAGTCAAGGCCCCACGAGGCGACGATGGCGGGGTACCGGAAGCGATCGTCGCCGTCGGTCGACTCGGCCGCCGCGAGGTCCTCGCGGACGCTGGTGAGGTCGCCGAGCAGCGAGTCGAGCCAGGAGCGGTGGGCGGTCAGCCGCTCGATCAGCTTGTGGCGATCCGCGACGTGACCGAGGAACAGACGGAACGCTGCCGGGTGGCGGATCACGGGTTCCTCGGCGGGCGCGTCGTCGACCCATCGGCGGAGTTCGACCACGCCGTCGTCGGTGAGACCGAAGGTCGTCCGGGCCCGCTCATGGTCACCGGATTCGTCGCGCCGATCCACGAGCCCACCGCTTTCGAGCCGGTCGAGCTCTCGGTAGATCTGACTCATGGCCGGCGCGGCCCAGAAGAAGCGCGTCGACTCGAGCGCCCACTGGCGGAGCTCGTAGCCGGTCAAACGCTGGCCGAACGACAAGAGCCCGAGCACGACGTAGCTCGTGGTCGGCAACCAGGTGCCCGGCGGCGGACCCGCATCTCGTTCGTCGTCTCGCTTGACAGCCATGCGCATCCTCGCGACACTCATCATATTCCACATCGGAATAAATGTCAGGATCAGATGAAGGCACCTGGAGGGGTCCATGTCCAGTCCCATGTCCGTGACCAGCGAGTACGACGACGACCTTCGGGTGATGCTTCGCAACCCGAACACCGGCCGCGACGACCTGCGCATCCGCCGTTCGATCTACGAACCGGTTCGCGCGGCGATCCTCGCCGCCATCGACGGGTCCGGTGAGTTGGCGAACAGCGAACTGCGCAGCGAGGTGGAGCGGCGGACCCCGGCGAGGCTCTGGGAACAGCACTCGG
Source organism: Actinomycetota bacterium (assembly GCA_038529675.1). GTDB lineage: Bacteria > Actinomycetota > Acidimicrobiia > Acidimicrobiales > Ilumatobacteraceae > Ilumatobacter_A. The sequence goes on along the minus strand of JBCBDK010000149.1, from coordinate 1,827 downwards.
TCGGCTGGTACACGACCTCGGTGAAGCTGGATCTCGAAGCGCGAGGCCTGCTCGCCAAGGACGGGTCGCCGCAGCGGCTGTTCCTCACCGACGCCGGGCGCGCCGAGCTGGTGGGGGCGGTCTGATGCCCTCGGTCACCCGCTACCGCAACGGCGTACCGAGTTGGGCCGACGTGGGGTTGCCCGACGTCGCCGCCGGTGCCGCGTTCTACTCGTCGCTCTTCGGGTGGGAGGCCGCGGATCAGGGACCGGAGGCCGGGCACTACACGATGTTCTCGCTCGACGGAGCGTCGGTCGCGGCGGCCGGACCGAACGCCCAGGTCCCCGACGCCGACGACGTGCCGCCGTCGTGGACGGCATACGTCTCCGTCGACGATCTCGACACGACGCTCGGGAAGGTCGAGCCGGCCGGTGGACGAGTGTTGATGCCCCGGATGGACATCTTCACCTCCGGGTCGATGGCCATGATCCAGGACCCGACGGGCGCGGTCCTGTCGCTCTGGCAACCCGGCGACCACATCGGCGCCGAGCGCGTGAACGAGCCGAACACGCTGGCGTGGCACGAGCTGAACACCCGCGATCCGGAGGCCGCGATGGCGTTCCATGCCGCAGTGTTCGGTTGGGAGTTCGAGGAGCTGAACGGTGACGCGGTCGACGGCCCAGGCGCCGGATACCGCCTCGTGCGCATCGGTGAACGAATGGTCGCCGGCATCCTCCCGATGGAGGGCGATGACTGGGGTGACATGCCCTCGCACTGGATGATCTACTTCGCCGTCGACGACTGCGACGCGACGGTCGCCCGGGCGAAGGAACTGGGCGCAGCGGTCGGCGTCGAACCGATCGACATCGCGATCGGGCGCTTCGCGGTGCTCAGCGACCCGCAGGGCGCACACTTCTCCGTGATGTCGTTCGCCGGGCCGATGGACGAGATCCCCGACGGCGTGGCCTAGTACGCCCGCGGCGGGTGCCCAGACCCGGCGCCGAGCACCACGGGAAAGCGCGGGTCGTCGCCCAGGCCGCCGCCCACCACCAATCCGTCGGCGTCGTACGGCGGCGACACCTGCCATGGTCGCGTCGCGAACGTGGCGTCGTCGCCGATCCACCGGAAGCTGACGGCGCGGCGCCGCGTGGCAAGGGTGTTGCCGGGGGCATCGTGGAGCGTCCGATAGTGGAACGCCACCACGTCGCCCGGCTCGACGTCGAACGCCAGCACGCGGTGACGATCCGGGTCGGTCGCGATCAAGTCGTCCACGTCGGGGACGACCTCGAAGCGGCCGTCGGCCGGTGCGTACGACTCGTGGTCGACGAAGCGTCGGGGCACGAACCACCGGTTCCACCGGTGCGACCCGGCGAGGAAGCGCATGCCGGTCTCGGCAGGGACGGGGTCGAGTGCGACCCAGAGGCTCACGTTCTGGTCGCCGTCGAGGCAGTAGTAGGGCTGGTCGTGGTGCCACGGCGTCCGCTCGGTCGCGCCCGGCTCCTTGACGAGGACGTGCTCGTGGAAGAACCGGACCGTCGTCGACCCCATCAGTCGACGCGCGAGGTGGGGGAGCGGGCTGTCGAACGCGGCGCGGCGGTAGGCGTCGACCTCGCGCCACGTGACGTAGTCCGACCAGAAACCGACCGCCTCGCGCTCGTCGGTGTACCAGTGCGACCATTCGCTCGGATGGTCGCGGTTGTACCGGACGCCCTCGGCGAGCAGTTCGATCCACGACCGGTCGAGTGCCCCGCGCACGACGACGGCGCCGTCGTGCTCGAATCGATCCCGGAGCGGGTCGCCGTGTCGATCCGTGGCCTCGGACTGCATGCCGGCATCATCGCAGAGTCG
>JBCBDK010000148.1:0-8068 GCA_038529675.1 Actinomycetota bacterium | reverse complement strand
CAAGCCGATCGAGCTCGGCGGTTCGCGAGGTCGGACGGAGGCGACAGGAACAGGCTGCATCGTCTGCCTCGATCAGGTCGTCAACGCGCAGGGCCGGGACCGGGCGCACACCTCGATCGCGATTCAGGGATTCGGCAACGTCGGCCGCTGGGCGGCAGTCGAGGCCGTGGCCCGCGGCTACCGGGTGGTTGCGGTGAGTGACGTGAGCGGAGGTGTCGTCAGCAGTGCAGGCCCGAACGGACCCGGGCTCGACGTCGAGGCCCTGATCACACATGTCGACGCGTCCGGCTCGGTCGCTGACGCGCCGGGGACCGATCGGCTCGAGCCCGGCGAGATCTTGATGCTCGACGTGGACGTCCTCATCCCGGCCGCGATCGGCGGGGTGATCAACCCGGGCAACGTCGATCAGGTCCGAGCCGAGATCATCATCGAGGGAGCGAACGGCCCGATCACTCCACGCGCTGACGACGCCCTCGCAGCTCGCGGCGTCGTGATCGTTCCCGACATCCTCGCCAACGCCGGCGGGGTGACCGTCAGCTACTTCGAATGGGTGCAGAACCTGCAGCGGTTCACCTGGTCGCGCCAGCGGGTGATGGGTGAACTCGAGTCCACCCTGACCGCCGGCTATCGGACGATCGCCTCCCGCGCCAAGGAACTCGACGTCACGCTCCGCCAGGCCGCCTTCGTCGTCGGCCTCGAACGAGTCCGCGACGCCAGCGCACTCCGCGGCCTCCTCTAGGGACGCTCGCTTCGGACGTTCACTCGAGGGTGGCGTACGTGGTGGAGCGGTCGGCGGTGGTGCGGCCCTGGAGTTCGGCCACGCAGGTCTCGAGGTCGGTCAGGTAGTCGTCGATCGCGCCCGTATTGGTGTTGCTGACCGTCGAGTGGAGGTTGTCGGGCGGGGTCTGACGATCGTGGTACCAACCCTTGGCCAGCAGTGCGTCGCCCAGCGCGAACACGTCGATGTCCGAGTCGGGTTCGGCCGCCATGGCGACGAGATGGAACTGTCCATCGCCCAGCACCCGGATGCCGTCGATCCGCATGATTCCCGCCCGCAGGTGGTCCGCGTTGATCAGCGTCTGACTGGTGAGGTCGACGTATCCGTCGATCCCGAGATGCTGCATGACCGCCCAGGCACACGCCATCGGCAGCCCCGACCGCGTCCCTTGCATGTTGGGTGAGGCGTAGAACCCGCCGAGCCACTCGTCGAACACGAACGTCTGGTACTTCCGGCTCTGCTTGGTCCGATGCAGGATCACCGACACGCCCTTCGGCGCGTAGCCGAGCTTGTGGATGTCGGCGGAGATCGTCGTGACGCCGTCGACGCGGAAGTCCCAGGGCAGCACCTCGCGCCCGAGCCGTTCGGCGAACGGCAGCACGAATCCGCCCATGCACGCATCGACGTGACAGTTCGCATCGACCGATCGGGCGAGCGCTGCGATCGCCGGGATGTCGTCCTGCACCCCGTGCGGGTACTGCGGCGCCGAGCCGACGACGAGGACGGTGTTCGGTCCGACGAGCGACGCCATCGCATCGACGTCGGCGGACCAGTCCTCGCGGACCGGCGCTGCGCGCACGGCGAGTCCGAAGTTGTGCGCAGCCTTGTGGAACGCGGCGTGAGCGGAGGAGGCGAGCACGATCTCCGGCTCGGTCACACCCCGCTCGATCGCGCCGCGTTCGCGTGCGGCGAGCACAGCACAGAGGATCGATTCGGTCCCGCCGCTGGTCAGGAACCCCACCGCCTGACCGTCGGGGAGCTCGGCGCCGTGCAGCAGGTCGGAGGTCCAGCCGACCACCTCGCGCTGGATCTCGGCGAGGGACGGGAACGCCTGGGTGTTCAGCGCGTTCTCGTGGAGGTACAGCTGCGCCGCCTGCTCGGCGACCTCGTGGACGCTCGGCCCACCGTCGTAGACCATCCCGAAGGTCCGACCGTCACCCCACTTGACGTCGCCGGCGCGTTTGTCGGCGAGCGCCGCGATGACCTCGTCGACGGGCTGACCGGACTGTGCGAATCCCATCGGTCGAGTTTTGCACGCACCGTCCGGCTCACGTCCCTGCGCCTCGAGGCGACGTTCGCACCGCAGCCCGGCACCGCGTGCACGTCGGTCACGGAGCCTCCGACTCCGTGACCGACGACACACGGTGGGAAGATCGTGCGATGACCTCCAGCAGCGCGACCACGACGACCGGCCCGCTCGACGGGATCAAGGTCCTCGACTTCTCGGTCATGATCTCAGGACCCCTCGCGGCGATGATGCTCGCCGACCAGGGCGCCGAGGTGATCAAGATCGAGTCTCCCGGCTTCGGCGACATCATGCGGCTCCTCGGCACGCAGAAGGGCGGGATGACCGGCATCTTCGCCAACAACAACCGCGGCAAGAAGTCCGTCGTGCTCGACCTCAAGCAGCAGCAGGCCATCGACATCGTGCATCAGCTCGTCGACGACGCCGACGTCGTCATCCAGAACTTCCGGCCGGGTGCCATGGCACGACTCGGGCTCGGACCCGACGACCTCCGCGCGATCAACCCCGATCTGATCTACCTGTCGATCTCGGGGTACGGGCAGGACGGGCCGAACAGCGACCGACGGGTCTATGACCACGTGATCCAGGCCGCCTCCGGGCTCGCCAGCGTGCAGACCGACCCGGAGACCGGCGAGCCGTCGATGTTCCGCACGCTGCTGTGCGACAAGGCGACGGCGTACACCGCCGCCCAGTCCGTGACGGCGGCGCTCTTCGCCCGGGCGACCGGGAAGGCCGCCGGCCAACACATCGAGCTGGCGATGATCGACACGGCGATCGCGTTCATGTGGCCGGACTCCGCGATGGACGCGGCGCTGCTCGACGACGACGTCGTCCGCCAGCCGACGCTCGCATCGAACTACTCGGTCACGCGGCTCGCCGACGGGTTCGCCGCAGCAGGCGCGGTGACCGACTCGGAGTTCGTCGGCCTGTGCCGTGCGTACGGCCGGCCAGACATCGCCGACGACGAACGCTTCAAGGACACGCCGTCGCGGATGGCGAACATCGGTGCGATGCTCGAGCTGATGCGAGACGCCGCTGCCAGCACGTCGGTGCAGCAGTTCGAGGACGGCATCGTCGAGCACGACGTTCCCGGCTCGACGATCAAGTCACTCCACGAATTGCCCGAGGACCCGCAGGTACGGAACAACTCGATCTTCGTCGAGCGGGACCATCCGCAGGCCGGCCGGATCCGGGAGCCACGACCGGCTGCGCGACTGTCGGCGACGCCACAGCGGGTCGGCGACCCAGCACCGGCGCACGGCGCGCATTCGGACGAGGTCGTCGCCGCACTGGGCCACGACCCCCAGGAGCTTCGCGACGCCGGCGTGATCGCCTGACCCGACCGTCGCGACCCTCGCGATCTCAGCCGGCGACGAACCCGCCGGCGACGAAGGCATCGTCGACGACTTGCTCGAGGCGTTCGGATGCAGCCGGCCAGTCGCCGGCCACGGTGACCGCCCAGGTCACGCCGTCACCGCGGTCGAGCAGCATCGCGTGCGTCGCTTCGATCGTCCCCGTGTGACCGACCCGCCCCTCGCCGTACGAGATGACACCGAGTCCATAACCGCGGTCGCCGAGACGGCCACCCGGCGGGGTGAGGACCTGCCACACCGTCGCTGGTTCGAGCGGCTTGAAGCCCGGCGTGGTGTGATCGAGCGAGTCGAGGACCGTGACGAGGTCCGTCGGCGACGCGATCCACGCGCCAGCGCCACCGAGTACCTCCATGTAGTTCCGGCCGGGCGTGGTGCGGTGCTGCGCTTCGCCCGGGCCGGGATCGATCGTGGGAGCGAGCCGCATCCCGGAGATGCCGAGTGGAGTGAGCAGCAGGCGGTAGGTAGCTCGCTCGAGCGACTCGCCGGTGACGGCTTCGATCACGAGCCCTGCGAGGCAGTAGTTCATGTTGCTGTAGACGTAACCACCACCACCGACACCGCGTGCCAGACCCTGGCGTGCTGCATCCGCACAATCCATCGCGGTGCCACCGAAGAACTGTGAGCGGAACTTGCCGAAGCCCGAGCGATGCGTCAGCAACTGACGGAGGGTGAGGCGGCCGGCACCGTCGGACACCCGTGTGGCGCCGATGTGATCGCCGACGAGCGCGCCGATGGGATCGTCGAGCCCGATGAGGCCGTCCTCCACGAGCTGGAGCGCGACGATGGCCGTGATCGGCTTGGAGATGCTGGCGATACGAAACCGGTCCGTGGTGGTCGCCGCGTCACCGCGAGCCGGGTCTCGGACGCCGAACGCTGCAGTGTGCACGAGGTCCCCCCCGATCATCACCGCCACCGAGGCCGACGTGTTCCCGGGCCGGAGCAGCGCGGCGCCGAGCGATGCGTCGAACCCCGCCCAGCCGGCCGGCGCGGGTCGCTTGGATTCGTCGTCGCCGGGTGTCGCCGGATCGCCGGGCGTCGACCCCGAGTCGCCACCGCCCTGGCCGGCATCGTCCTGGGGGAACCGAGCAAGGTCCACGTCGAGCGCGACCGTCGGCCCGAGGTCGAAGACCGGCTCGTCACCCTCGGACTCGGCCGCCGCGAGGTCCGCGCCAGGGTCGTCGGCGATGGTGCTCGTCGTCGTGGCAGTGTCCGGCGGGCTGGAATCGGCAGGGGTGTCGAGGCCGTTTGAGCGGTCGACGTCGTCCTGCTCGGCGGCGTCATCGGGCGCGTCCTGCTCGACGGCGTCATCGGGGCCGGCATCGCGAGCCGCGACGTCGGGAGCGGCGTCCGCATCGAGGTCGCCGCTCGGGTCCGCGTCAGCGTCCGGATCGGCGTCCGGATCGGCGTCAGCGTTCGGATCAGCGAACGTCGTGGCCGGGAGCGACGCCGTCGTCGAGAACTCGTCGTCGTTCGGTGCCGGCGTGACCGACGTGGTCGGCGTGACCGGCGCGGGACTCGGTGGTGCAGCGTCGGCACCCGCGCAGGCGGCGAGCACGAGGCCAGCTGTCAACCACCATCGCGCCGAGGTTCGCACCCATCCATGATGACGCTCCGATCGTGCTCCAGCGTGGCATGGCGCACATCATCGACTGCAGCCAGAACCACCGCCCGACCATCGCCGCGCCACAGCCGAGCCCCAGAGCGACCCTGCCGACGACCTCGCCCCGACGGTCGACCACGGCACGGAATCGCCGTCGGTAGCGTCGCCTTCGTGCTCGCCCGAAGCGTCGCCCTCCTCGTGCTCCTGCTCGCGCTGGTGGCCTGCACCGCCGCCGACGACGACACCGTCGACGCTCCGAGCACCACCCGCACACCCGACGCGAGCGAGGACGGCGACGACCCATCGGGTGACGACTCATCGGGCGACGCCTCAGACGAGCCCGACGCCGACACCGACGGGTCCGACCCGCAAGGGCCCCGCGGCGCAGGGTCCGACGCCCTTCGCGTTCTCGGCCGCATCGACATTGCGGCGTCGGGCAACCGGGTGATCGACGGTGCCGGCGATCTGCTCGGGGCGCCGCCCCGCTCGGTCGACATCGGGGCGACCCCGGTCTGGATCGCCCCGGCCTCGCTCCCGGACAGCTCGGAGCCGTCATGGCTCGTCGTCGACGACGTCGGCGCGACGCGCGTCGTCAACCTCGACGGGAACGTCACGCCGCTCGATCTCACGATCGATCCGGACGCGGGTCCACCGGTGTTCGTCCGAGGTGCGACGTGGTCGAGCCCCGACCCGCGCCTCGAGGAGTTCACCGACCCACTCCCCGACTCACGGGTGGTCACCGACGAGCTGGATCGGATTGCGGTCGCGCTCGTCGACCCCACGGATCGATATCCGCACGGCGTGCTCGGTGACCGACTCGAAGCCGGCGCGATCGGCGTGACCGGCGGACTCGACGCCTTCAGGGAGACGGAGTTCTCGATCGTCGTCGATGCGCCCGACGTGATCGAGGCCGTCTCACCGATGCTCGCCGACGTGGACGACGACGGCGTCGTCGAGATCGTCGTGACGGTGTCCAACGCCGACGACGGCGCACGGCTCGTCGCGTTCGAGGTCGACGGGTCCGTCGCAGCCGAGAGCGAGCCGATCGGTCAGGGCAACCGGTGGCGCAATCTGCTCGCCGTCGCCACCACGGGTCCATCGGGCGAGACCGAGGTCATCGATGTCCGCACACCGCACATCGGCGGAACACTCCAGTTCTTCCAGCTGGTCGACGGGCGACTGGAGCGTGTGGCGACCGCCGACGGCTACTCCACCCATGCGATCGGCTCGCGCAACCTCGACTCGGGCATCGTCACCGACGCCGACGGTGACGGCCGCCTCGACGTCGTGCTCCCGACCCAGGACCGGTCCGAACTCCACGCGATCGCCCGCACCGACGAGTCCCCGACGGGAACCGAGATCGTCGGGATGCTGCCGTTCGACGCCCCGATCTCGACCAACGTCGCCGCCCAACCGGTCGGCCCCGACGACGAGCCGGACGTCGTCTACGCAGTCGGCACCGCCGACGGCACCATCCATCTCCTCGGCTGACCCACAACACCCGGCGCCGAACCGAAACACAGATCGGGACGGGAGCTCCTGCTCCACGCTGCAAGCGTCAGCGGGGCGGCCACCATGCAAAACTGGCGCCAGGCGAAAACGTTCTCGCCTGGCGCTGATGTTCTTGCCTGGCGCTGATGTTGCAGTCAGGTCGGGGTGGGGAGTTCCTGCTCCACGGTGAGAACGTCGGCGAAGAGGTCGCCGTGCGCCGCGACCCGCTCGAGCACGTCGCTCGCCTCGAACACGAGGGGGTCGGCGCCGTCGGCGCATACCTGCACCTCGTCCCAGCTCACCGGCGTCGACACCGTCGGCTGCGGCCGTGCGCGGAGCGAATAGGGAGCGATCGTCGTCTTGTGGTGAGCGTTCTGACTCCAGTCGACGAACACCTTGCCGGGTCGGGCGACCTTGGCCATCACGGTCGTCACGGCATCGGGTCGCTGACGTTCGAGCACCTGGCCGACCGCCAACGCGAAGTCGGCGGCGCTCTGATGCGAGGCACCCGGCGTGTTCAGCGGGACGTACATCTGCAGTCCCTTCGATCCGCTCGTCTTGCACCAGCCGCGCAGGCCGACGGCGTCGAGGACTGCGGCTGCGTCGAGCGCGAGGCGACAGCACTCGACGACCGAGGTCCTCGGCCCGGGATCGAAGTCGAAGACGAGCGCACGAGGAACGTCTTGGTCATCCGCAGCGGCCATCGGCGCGTGCAACTCGATCGCCGCAAGATTCGCGGCCCACACCATGGTCGCCGGCTCCTCGATCCGGCAGTATTCGATCCCGCCGCGCCGATCGCCGGGCCCCACCGTGACCGGCACCCAGTCCGGTCGGTGCCGGTTGCAGCGCTTCTCGAAGAACCCCTCGGCGTCGGTGCCGTCGGGGAAACGCCGAAAGGTCAGGCACCGGTTCGCGAGGTGCGGGACCGCGTACGGCGCGATCCGCGCCATGAAGTCGATGACCTCGGCCTTGGTGAAACCCGACGGGTACAGCTGCTTGTCGAGGTTGGTCAGCCGGACGCTGCGCTCGCCCACCTCGACGACCTGTGCAGACTCGGACACGGGGCCGGACATCGGGCCGAACGGGTCAGGCCGACTTCGCGGCGCGCTTCGTCGCCGCCTTCTTCTTGGCCGCCGCCCGCTTCTTCGACGACTTCTTCGCCGCCTGCTTGATCGACGCCTTGGTGGCCGTCGGCCGCTTCGCCGCAGCCGCCACGGCGCCGCGCGATGCCGCACCGCCCGATGCCGCCCCGCCCGACTTCCGCTTCGACTTCTGGGCCGACTTCTGAGCCGGGTGGTTGGAACGCGCCTCCTTGGCCGCGGCGACGCTGGCCTCGAGCGCGGCCATGATGTCGATCACCTTCGGGGCCTCCGACGGCGCCTCGGGCGCAGCGATCTCCTCGCCGTCGGCCTTCATCTGGATGAGAGCCATCACCTGCTCGCGGTACTCGTCGGAGTACTTCTCCGGCTGGAAATCGGCGGTGAGGGACACGACGAGCGACTCCGCCATCGCCACCTCCTTCTCGTTCACCTCGATCGAGTCCAGCTCGGCCAACTCCTCGATCTCGCCGGGGTCGACGA